>JBKJZS010000428.1:0-2476 GCA_046714915.1 Polaromonas sp.
ATCATCCGCGCTTTCATATTGGCGAGTCGCTGCTGCCGGCCAACTTGCCGCTGCTTGAACAACTCGGGGTGGCAGAGGCCGTCAAAGCCATCGGCATGGAGAAATGGGGCGCTGAATTTGTCTCGCCCTGGCATGGCAGCCAAAGCCAGACCTTCCGGTTTTGCGAGGCCTGGGACAAAACCATGCCGTTTTCCTACCAGGTGCGCCGCTCCGAGTTCGACGAAATTCTGATCCGCAACGCCGCCCGGGTGGGTGCCGACGTCCTTGAAGGCTGCAGGGTCAATAGCGTGGCTTTTGCGCCTGACCACAGCAGCGCCACCGTTCATGCTTCGCACGACGATGGCCGCGAACAGCAATGGCGCGCGCGTTTTGTGGTGGACGCCTCCGGGCGAGACACCTTGCTGGGCAAGCAGTTCAGCATCAAACGCCGCAACCCCAAGCACAACAGCTCGGCGCTCTACGCCCATTTCACCGGCGCGACCCGCCATGCGGGTCAGGACGAAGGCAACATCACGATTTTCTGGTTCCAGCACGGGTGGTTCTGGCTGATCCCGCTGGCCGACGGCGCTACCAGCATCGGTGCCGTGGTCTGGCCGCATTATTTAAAGAGCCGGAGCAAGCCGGTCAAGGATTTTTTCCTCGACACCATCGCCATGTGCCCAGCCCTGGCCGAGCGGCTGGCCCATGCAACGCTGTCGTCCGGGGTGGAGGCGACCGGCAATTTTTCCTACGCCTGCGCGCGCACGCACGGCCCCAACTATCTGCTGATTGGCGATGCCTTCACCTTCATTGACCCGGTTTTTTCGTCGGGCGTCATGCTGGCCATGCAGGGCGGCTTTGTCGGGGCCGAGACGGTGGACACCTGCCTGCGCGAACCGGCAAAAGCCGCTTCGGCCCTTGCGCATTTTGACCAGCAGGTGCGGCTGGGACCCAAAGAGTTCTCGTGGTTTATCTACCGCGTGACGAGCCCGACCATGCGCGACCTGTTCATGGCCCCGAGCAATGTGTGGCGCGTCAAGGAAGCGCTGCTGTCGATGCTGGCCGGCGATATTTTTGGAAAAACACCGATCTGGCGGTCGCTGGCGGTGCTCAAGGCTATTTTCTATATTGCATCCGCCTGGAACCTCAAGCGCTCATGGCAGGCCATGCGGCTGCGCAAGGCCAACATTCGCGTCGTTGAGGGCGCTGAGTCGGCAACACCTTAAAAGCCGCCACACGCACTGAATTTATGGAAAACAAGTCAAATGCCGTGCTGAACGAGCGCCTTACGCTGCACGCAGGCCTCAGGGTGCTGCCGGATACCGTCAGGATGCACCTGGGTTTCCTGCTGCTGGGTGTGATCTGCCTCAGCGTCTCCCTGCTGGCCCTTCCGCTGCGCGCGATCTTGCCGCGCGCACTGGGCAGGCAATGCGGCCGCAAACTCATCGCCATGGCTTTCCGCAGCTATCTTCGCCTGCTGGTTGTCATGGGGGCCTGTCGTTTTGACTTGACAGCGCTTGACGCCCTCCAGGGCGGCCCGGCCATGATCATTGCGCCCAACCATCCGTCACTGCTCGATGCCGTCATCATTTTGTCGCGGCTGCCCAATGCGGCCTGCATCATGAAAGGCGAGCTCGTCAACAGCGTTCTATTTGGCGCCGGTTCCCGTCTGGCGGGTTACATCCCCAACACGGCCATTCGCACCATGGTGCAATTGGCCGTTGCCGATTTGCGCCGTGGCAGCCATTTGCTGCTGTTTCCAGAGGGTACCCGCACGACCCGATTTCCAGTCGGCCCGATGCAGGGAACGACAGGCCTGATCGCCAAACATGCCGGCGTGCCGGTACAGACGGTCTTCATTGAAACCAATTCGGGCTTTCTGGGCAAAGGCTGGCCAGTGCTGCGGACGCCGAAAATGCCCGTCATTTACCGGGTCCGACTCGGCAAGCGCTTTGATTCGCCCCCGCACAGCGCCGACTTTGCCGGCGAGCTTGAGAGATACTTCCAGTCGGAGCTGGCGCATGCGCAGTTGCCCGACTTTCCCGTCTCGGCGCCGTCGGCCTGACTCGACGACCTGTTTTCGTTTCTCTACCGCTCAGGTGGCTTGCCGATGAATGCTTCCTCACCCCGCTCCCCATCTCCCGCTTCCAGCACGCATCTTGTCCTGATTCCCAGCTACAACCCCGGCCCCAAGGTTTATGAGACGGTGCGTTCAGCGCGCGCGCAGTGGACACCGGTCTGGGTAGTGGTGGACGGTAGCACCGATGCCAGCGCCGAAGGCCTGCGGGCGATGGCGGCGCAGGATGACGGTTTGCGGGTGCTCGTGCTGCCGCATAACGTCGGCAAGGGAGCTGCCGTGCTGCATGGGTTGGATCTGGCTGCGGCGCAAGGCATCACCCATGTGCTGACCATGGACTACGACGGTCAGCATCCGGCGCACCAGATTCCGGACTTCATGGCCGCCTCAGCCGCACAGCCGGGCGCCATGGTGCTCGGT
>JBKJZS010000429.1:0-6014 GCA_046714915.1 Polaromonas sp.
GCGTTAAGGGTCCGCGAGGGGCCCACTATGCCCAGCACTGTCAAAACACGCATCCTTGTGCGCCGGGGATTCGTCTTGCACAAAGAGGTCTGCGTCATACCCTGAACTGCGCACCGAGGCGATCTCGGGGGTGTTTTCCGCGAGATGGAGGGTTGGATTTTGGCTGTAACTGCCTTGTAGGTCTGGACTGACATCGGGCCGCTGTGGCAGACGACAGCGCCCGCCTTGGAGCCTTTTAAGCTGGGTTGATGTGTCGCTTTGATGCATTGAATTGACGTTTCGGAGCTTTCATGAACAGCACACCCTCATTCCAGCCTGGCCGGCTCCAGCAGCAGCCTCAGCGCCCTGACAACCGGCAACAGCAACAAAGCAGTGGTTCCGGTGAATTCCAGCCACAGCGCATCCGGCAAGCGGACGTAGCGCTTTCTCCGGAAGATCCAGAAAGGCTCAGCAGTGCGGGCGCTGCATTGGCGTCAAGCGCCTGCCGCACTTAATACGGGGCGACGCAGCGAGCACGCTTGTTCGACCCTGTAGTCGGGGAAGGACTGTCACATTTGAAGTCCCCAGGGCAATAAATAGCAGTGGCTATCGCTGGCTGCCCTCTCTCACCATCAATAGCCGGGGGCCGCCAGGGTTTTGAAATCCTGAGCATACGCGAGCAGGGTTTGAACCGCTTTGGCACGCTGCGCGGCGCTGGTGCTGTTGTGCAGCGCTGCAAATGTCTTGCAGGTGTCTCGCGTCAATCGGTCTTGGTAGTTTCGGTAGCTTGCCTCGGGCGAGTTCAGTGCGCGTTCAAAGTAGGCCCGTACTACGGGTTTTGCCTCGTCGGTCGTGGATTGCCCCGCAATCACTGGAGCCAAAATCTGCAATGCGTCCCGTTGACGTCGCTGGTGTTCGGCCAGAGACGCGGGTGCATCGAACGTCGACTGCGCGATCCGGCTGCGAATCACCGCAAGCTGCTTGTCCTCCAGCGTGCCGTAGAGTTTTTCGGCGCGGCTGACCGCTTTTTTGAAGCGTTTGTCGAGCAGGGCGGGCGCCGAGCCGTCGATGAAGTCGCTGCGGTATTGCGCATTGACTTTGGAGAACTTGCGCTTCAGGGCGTCCAGTTGCTCTGGCCCCAGTGTGCCGACCAGGGCGGCTGCGGCCATTTCGCCGCGGTTTGCAATGGCCAGCAGCCTGCTGCGCACCTCGCTGAAAACTCCGCAGGCCTGTGCCTCGCTCAACTCGCCTGGCATCAAAGCCTGCCACCTATGCAATGCTTCAATATAGGCGGGCAACTGGGTTTGCCGGTGCCATTGGTGCAACCTGGCCAGTT
Source organism: Polaromonas sp. (assembly GCA_046714915.1). Classification (GTDB taxonomy): domain Bacteria; phylum Pseudomonadota; class Gammaproteobacteria; order Burkholderiales; family Burkholderiaceae_C; genus Polaromonas. The sequence continues at coordinate 1,316 of JBKJZS010000429.1, forward strand.
CTTCCCTGACTCTGGGCGATTGTGCTTCGCTGAACGCAAAGTAACCATCCAGCTGCCAGTAGGACAGTTCGGTCGCCTGATCGTAGGCGATTTTCATGACGCTACAGGCCTGCAGCAGACCGGCCAGAGCCACCAGTACCGCAATGCGAAGGCTTGGAAACATAAAAGCCAGACTTCGCACCCCGGGCGGCGTTGCAAGCCTTGCGAAGGTAAGCGGCCTCTGCTGCGGCTTGCGCCTCGCCCTGAGTCCGAATCCAGCACTTTCATGGGTTTTGCCACTTCCGGGTCGCGGGCCTGGGCTGATAATTCGCCTGAGTTCTTTGAAATGCGCAGCGCGCAGAGCCCCCCAAAAATGCACAGGAAATCTCATGTCAATTCCAGTTGATGTCGTCATCATGGCAGCGGGCAAAGGCACCCGTATGAAAAGCAAGTTGCCTAAAGTGTTACACCGATTGGGCGGGCGTGCGCTGCTGCAGCATGTAGTTGACTTCGTGGTGCAGTTGTCGCCGCGGCAGGCGGTGGTGGTCACGGGCCATGGTGCCGCGCAGGTGGAAGCCGCCATTTCGTCCGACGCCGCGTCAGGTGTGCCCCGCCACATGGCGCTGAGCTATGTGCGTCAGGAGCCCCAGCTCGGCACCGGCCACGCGGTCCAGCAGGCCGTACCCTGCTTGCCTGACAACGGCGTGACGCTGATCCTCAACGGCGATGTGCCGCTGATCGAAGCGGCCACTTTGCGCGGTCTGCTGACCGACTGCGGCGGCACGCGCCTGGCGCTGCTGACCGTCAACATGCCCGACCCGGCCGGTTACGGACGCGTCGTCCGCCAGGGCGACTCGGTGCAAAGCATTGTTGAACACAAGGACGCTTCCGCGCAGCAGCGCGAGATTTGCGAGATCTACACCGGCGTCATGGCGGTACCGAACGCCCGACTCAAAAACTGGCTCTCGCGCTTGTCCAATGACAACAGCCAGGGCGAGTTTTACCTGACTGATATCGTCAAGCTCGCTGTGCAGGATGGCGCCGAGGTGGTGGCCACGCGGATAGACGACAGGGTGCAGGTCGATGGCGTCAACAGCCCGGTGCAGCTGGCCGAGCTGGAGCGCGCCTTTCAGAGGCGGCTTGCCGGGCGTTTGATGGAGCAGGGTGTGCGCATCAGCGACCCGGCACGTTTTGACGTGCGCGGCACGCTTGCATGCGGGCAAGACGTGGAGATTGATGTCAATTGCGTGTTTGAAGGCGATGTGGCGCTGGGCGAGGATGTGCGTATTGGCGCCCACTGTTTTATTGCCAATGCGCGCATTGCCGCCGGCGCCGTGATCCACCCGTTTACACACATTGAGGGCGGACGCGCGCAGGACGCGGTCACCGTGGGCGAGGGTGCGCTGATTGGCCCATTTGCAAGGCTGCGCCCCGGCGCACAGCTCGGTGCGGAGGTTCACATCGGTAATTTTGTCGAGGTCAAAAATTCAACGCTGGGCCGCGGCGCAAAGGCTAACCACCTGGCTTACCTGGGTGACGCCACGGTGGGCGAGCGCGTCAACTATGGCGCCGGCAGCATCACCGCCAATTACGACGGGGCCAACAAGCACCGCACCGTGATTGAGGCCGATGTGCACATCGGCAGTAATTGCGTGTTGGTGGGCCCGGTGACGATTGGCCGGGGCGGCACCGTGGGCGGTGGCTCAACCATCACCAAAGACACGGCGCCCGGCGCCTTGAGCGTGGCACGCGGCAAACAGGCGAGCATCGTTAATTGGCAGCGGCCGCAGAAAAAAAAGGCCGCGAAATGAGACTAGAGAGACCGGCAAACACGGGTCGCGACAGCGCCGCCGCGTGAGCCCTCGCTGCAGCTATTGGAGTCTCTTCGGAGTTTCTTTAATTGCTATCTAATAAATAGCTGACTACGCCCGTATTTATTGGACTACAGGCACTTTTGGCTCAAATTTTGAGCGCTTGACACTGAAGAACGCCTTCACATTGCGCACGTTGGCGTCGTTGGTAAACAGCCGCTGCGCCAGCGCCAGATAGCCCGGCATGTCGCGCACATGCACCACCATCACAAAGTCAGGCCCAGGCGAGACGCGGTAACACTGCTGCACCGCCTCATCCAGCACGGCGCGCGCTTCAAAGGCCTCGAGCTGCTCGCTGCCTTGGCGGTCCAGCGTTATTTCGGTGATGGCCGTCAAGCCGTAGCCGACCGTGGCGGCCAGCTTTTCGAGGGACAGGATGGCAATTTGCCGCTCAATCAAGCCGGCTTCCTGCAGCCGTTTGATGCGCCGCAAACAGGTTGGCGGCGATACATGTACCCGCTCCGCCAGCGCCTGGTTGGACAGGGACGCATCGCGCTGCAACAGGTCCAGGATGCGCAGGTCGGCGACATCCAGGGCGAGGATGGTTGGCGTTTCGTATGAAATCAATGGCGATTTATATCGTATAAATGAAATAAATACATATGTAAAAGTTTGTATGAAATTATATTCCAATATAAGTGCTATTTAGATGATTTATTTTCCTTCGATCTGGCTACTATCGACCCTTGTTTTTAAAAAGGTTCTTTTATGTGTGGCATCGTTGGCGCAGTTTCCACTCGCAACATTGTTCCCGTTCTGGTGCAGGGTCTGCAAAGGCTGGAGTACCGTGGGTACGACTCCTGCGGAGTCGCGATTTACGCCGGGGGTCTGAAGCGGGCCCGCAGCACGTCCCGTGTCGTTGAATTGATGGAGCAGGTGAGCGCTGACAAGCTTGAAAGCGGCACCGGCATTGCACACACCCGCTGGGCCACCCACGGCGCGCCAGCGGTGCACAACGCGCACCCCCACTTCAGCCATGGCACGGGCGACGCCGCGCACAAGCCGGGCAAGGTGGCGCTGGTGCACAACGGCATCATCGAAAACCACGACGAACTGCGTGCTGCGCTGCAGGCCAGGGGCTATGTGTTCACCAGCCAGACCGACACCGAGGTGATCGTGCACCTGATGGACAGCCTGTACGACGGCGATTTATTCGAAGCGCTCAAGGCGGCGACCCGACAGTTGCATGGTGCCTATGCCATTGCTGCGTTTTGCAAGGACGAGCCGCACCGGGTCGTGGGGGCACCCGCCGGCTCGCCGCAGATTCTGGGTGTGGGCAAGGAGGGGGGTGAAATTTTTCTGGCGAGCGACGCCATGGCCTTGGCCGGCGTGACGGACCAGATCCTGTACCTGGAAGAAGGCGACCTGGTCGATATCCAGATCGGAAAATACTGGGTCATCGACCGCGGCCACCAGGCCGTGCAGCGCGAAGTCAAAACCGTGCTGGCGCACAGCGGCGCGGCTGAGCTGGGGCCCTACCGTCACTACATGCAAAAGGAAATTTTCGAGCAGCCGCGCGCCATTGCCGACACCTTGGAAGGCGTTGCGGGCATAGTCCCCGAGCTGTTTGGCGACGACGCTTACCGCGTGTTCAAGGACGTCGACTCGGTGCTTATCCTCGCTTGTGGAACCAGCTACTACAGCGGCTGCACGGCCAAATACTGGCTGGAGTCCATTGCCAAAGTCCCCACCCAGGTGGAAGTGGCCAGCGAATACCGCTACCGCACCTCCGTACCCAACCCCCGGACGCTGGTGGTGACCATCACGCAAAGCGGCGAGACCGCCGACACGCTGGCCGCGCTGCGTCACGCCCAGTCGCTGGGCATGAACCACACGCTGACCATTTGCAACGTGTCCACCTCGGCCATGGTGCGTGAATGCAAGCTGGCTTACATCACCCGGGCCGGCGTCGAGATTGGGGTGGCATCGACCAAGGCGTTCACGACGCAACTGGCGGGCCTGTTTTTGCTGACGCTGGCACTGGCGCAAAGCAAAGGCCGTTTGAGCGACGAAGAAGAAGCCGTGCACCTCAAAGCCATGCGCCATCTGCCCGCGGCTTTGCAGGCCGTGTTGGCGCTTGAGCCGCAAGTCATTAGCTGGGCGGAAGACTTCGCCAAAATGGAAAACGCGCTCTTCCTTGGCCGGGGCTTGCATTACCCCATCGCCCTTGAAGGGGCCCTCAAGCTCAAGGAAATCAGCTACATCCACGCCGAGGCTTACCCGGCGGGGGAGCTCAAACACGGCCCGCTGGCCTTGGTTACCAGCGCGATGCCCGTAGTCACCGTCGCACCCAACGACAGCCTTCTGGAAAAGCTCAAGAGCAACCTGCAGGAGGTCCGCGCGCGGGGTGGCGTGCTGTACGTGCTGGCTGACGCCGACACCAGGATCGAAAGCAGCGAAGGCATCCACGTCATCCGCATGCCCGAGCACTACGGTGCCTTGAGTCCGCTATTGCATGTGGTGCCGCTTCAGCTGCTGGCCTACCACACCGCGTGCGCGCGCGGGACCGACGTCGACAAACCGCGCAACCTGGCGAAGTCAGTCACGGTGGAATAGAGGGCAGCAAGAAGGGCTCTTTTGTTTCGTGAGAATAAAGTCTTAAACGTGCTAACAAACTCGTAAATTTTGATAGGCCTCAATTAACAAAGTCGTAATTTGCGTAGATGGGGTTTGTCAAGAACGGGGTAATACCCGCAGCAACCTCCCAGATCGGGCAAGGTCAAATTTTCTAAGGCAACAAAACCTCAGGCGAGCATGGAACTTGATGCTAATCAAGGATCACTCACTAAAGAGGTTGTTTGACGCTCAGAACACACACGATTCATCTTAGTTGTGCCGAATCGTAAAGA
>JBKJZS010000430.1:0-2788 GCA_046714915.1 Polaromonas sp.
ACATCACCAACATCCACCTGATGCGCAATGGGTTCGCCCGTCAGCGATGACGGGCGCGGATTGAAACAAATGGTAGTCATACCAGGCCCCGCGAACGACGGGGTTCGCCCGTCAGCGATGACGGTCTACAACCACAAAAGATTGCACTCGACGCTGGGCTATGTCAGCCGATGACGTTCGAGCAACGCTGGATCGTGGCCCAGCAGCAAGACAGGAAGTCCGCATAATGGGCAGCCTATGGAGTGCGGACAACAGGGGCAAGGTCAGTCAGCCTATCGTTGTGTGCAAAAAAATTAATCACAAGTACCACCGCGCCGAAAGTCGTGGGTGGGGCAACGGATTGGCAGAAAAAAACCAACTGACTGGGAGTCAGAAGCTAATACCGCCTCAAAGCGAATCCCCCAGCATCTCCGCATACTCTCCAGCCGTCGCGATTCGGGGATTGGTCTTGTGGCAATGATCCGCCAGCGCGCCGCTGATGATTTTGTCGAACCACTCGCGCTGCACACCCATCGCGGCCAAGCCGGTGGGCAGCCCGAGGCGGGCGTTCATGTCCCTGATGGCTTCAGGGATGTCGCTGCCTGAACGTAAGCCCATGGCCTGGGCCATGCGGTCCAGACGGTTTTCCTTTTGAATGGACTCGGCGCTGGCGTTGAAACGCACCACGGCTGGTAAAAACATGGCGTTCAGCGTGCCGTGGTGCAGGCGCGGGTCGACGCCGCCCAGGCTGTGGCTGAGCGAATGCACACAGCCCAGCCCTTTCTGGAAAGCCATCGCGCCTTGCATGGACGCGCTCATCATGTTGAGGCGGGCTTCGCGGTCCGAGCCGTCGCGTGTGGCGCGTTCGATGTGCGCCCAGCCGCGCTGCAGGCCGTCCCGCCCAATGCCGTCGGCCGGCGGATTGAATGCCGGCGCCATGAATGTTTCCATGCAGTGCGCAATCGCGTCCATGCCGGTGGCGGCGGTGAGTTTGGCGGGCAGCCCGAGTGTGAGTTCGGGGTCGCAGATCGCGGTTTTAGGCACCAGGTGCCAGGAGTGAAAACCGAGCTTGCGGTGGTCGTCAACGATGATAATGGCGCCGCGTGCGACCTCGCTGCCGGTGCCGCTGGTGGTGGGTACGGCAATCAGCGGCGCGGCGCGATCAGTGATTTTGAGCGAGCCGCCTTCGATGGTGGCGTAGGTTCTCAAGGGGCCTTCGTGCGTGGCGGCAATCGCGACGCCCTTGGCGCAGTCAATGGCGGAGCCGCCGCCGACCGCGATCAGGCCGTTGCAGCCGCTGGCCTTGTACATGGCTGCAGCGGCCCTCACGGCGGCTTCGGTCGGGTTCGACGGCGTCTGGTCAAACACCGTCACCGTCATGCCGGGAAGGGCGTCAAGCGCTCTTTGCAAAATGCCCGCAGCCTTGACGCCGGGGTCGGTGACGATCAGCGGTTTGCTGATGCCCACGCGTTCGCACTCCTGCTTGAGCAGTTTGAGGGCGCCATATTCAAACTGGATCTGGGTCACGTAGTAAATGAAGGCCATGGTTTGCTGTCTTTCGGCGTTGTACGATGCTGTCGTATTTGTGAATCAAATAAAACCCTACTTTAATGGCTGGAGACACAACATGGATTGCAAGCAATCCCTGACCGCAGTCGCTTTGGTGATAAGCGGCTTGCACACGGGGGCGGTGTGCCTGACCGATACGCAGGGCAGCCGCATCATTGCCGAATCAAGACAGGCCCATGCCGACGCCGCCCGCGCCTTGCGCAACGCATTTGAAAAAGACCTACATCCATGAAGAGACAGGACTTCCGTTTTTTCCACCGGTTGCGTGTGCGCTGGGCCGAGGTGGACATGCAAAAGATTGTCTTCAACGCGCATTACCTGATGTACTTCGACACCGCGGTAGCCGACTACTGGCGCGCGCTGGCCCTGCCTTACGAAGCGGCCATGCATCAGCTGGGCGGTGATTTGTATGTAAAGAAAGCCACGGTCGAATACCACCGCTCGGCGCGTTATGACGACCAGCTTGATGTCGGTATGACGTGTTCCCGCATCGGCAACTCGTCGATGGTGTTCACGGGCGCGATCTTCCGCGGCGACGAACTGCTGATCACTGGCGAGCTGATTTACGTGTTTGCCGACCCGGCGACACAAACCTCCACAGTGGTGCCGGTCGAATTGCGCCGCATTCTGACTGGTTTTGAAGCCGGCGAGCCCATGGTCACGGTCCAGCTCGGTGCATGGACCGATTTGGGCCCACATGCTGCTGGCATCCGGACGGAGGTATTTGTGCAGGAGCAGGGTATCCCGGTTGCCATGGAGTGGGACGAGGCCGACAAAACCGCCCTCCATGCGGTAATCTACAACGGACTGGGCCAGGCAATTGCAACCGGGAGGCTGCTGCAACATGCGCCCGGAATCGGAAAAATTGGCCGCATGGCAGTGAGCCGGGTGCTACGCGGATCGAGCCTGGGGCGTGAACTGCTGCAAGCGCTGATGGCAGCAGCCCGGCAACGCGGCGACACCGAAGTGCTGCTGCATGCCCAGCGCAGCGCCGAAGGTTTTTACAGCCGTCTCGGTTTCCAGCCGCGCGGCGATCCCTTCGATGAAGTCGATATTCCGCACATCGAGATGGTCAAGCGCCTTTGACTTGCACCGGCGCAGGGCGCATCTCTTAACCGGAATGGCACTGACTTAAGCCAAAAGCGCCGTCATCCCGGACTTGATCCGGGATCCATGCCGCATGTCCCACTGCACAGGCCCGCGAGGCATGGATTGCGGGTCAAGCCCGCAATGACAACTT
>JBKJZS010000431.1:0-3094 GCA_046714915.1 Polaromonas sp.
GTCATAGACCCAGCGGCGCATGCCCATATAAAAAATGCCGCCATGCAGTCCCATCAGAAGCTCAAGCTCGCGCGCTGTCGGTTTGCCGCGATTGGCTTGACCCCGGTACCTGCGACTCTCGCGTACCAGTCGGGGAAACAGCTTTTTTCCCAGCATCGAGAAGTAGCGCTCGGTGATGTAGCGGTCACTCAAACCCGAAAAAATGAACACACGAACCCAGTCGCGCTCCAGAATTACCTTGGCATATTCAGCGTAGAAGCGGGTGAACTTGGTCTCAATATCCAGGGTTCTGTCGTCCAGCAGACTTTCCCATTCGGGTCGCCAGCGGCCTTCGAACAATTCGGAATAGACCCGCTCGATCAGCGCCTGCTTGGTCGGGAAATAGTGGTACAGCAAGGTGTGCGTGATGCCCAGCCCGCGGGCCAGATCCCGCAGCTGGCCATCGAGCCCGTGCTCCGAAAAAAAGCGCACCGACCCATCCAGAATCATTCGCTCCCGCTCAGATGGCAGGAGCCGGCGCCGCGGTGCGCTGGTGCCGCCTAGAGCGGGACCTGCAGGGTTTTTCCGGATGGTTGACATCGAACGCCTGGTTGATAGTTGATCCTAATTTAACGCTTGGTCAATAAGCCTCAAATTGGGACAAACCCCAAGCAGCACAGATCAGGTTCAACAAGGCACCGACATGGAACTTCAAGGCAGCGTGACGATTCCCGCCGCACCAGCACAAGTCTGGCAGGCCCTCAACGATCCAGAAATCTTGCGGCTGTGTATTCCCGGATGCGAGGAGGTTCGCCAGATTTCCCCGCAGGAAATGCATGCCCGGGTGATGCTCAAGATGGGGCCGGTACGCGCCAACTTTGTCGGCAAGGTGTTGCTGACCGATATTCGCCCCCTGCTCGGCTGCACCCTGAACTTCGAAGGATCGGGCGGCAGCGCGGGTTTCGCCCGGGGCAGCTCTGTCATCGCCTTGACGCCCACCGCTGAGGGTACGCGGCTGGATTACACGGCGCAGGCCTCAGTGGCCGGCAAACTCGGCCAGATTGGCGGGCGTCTGATGGACGCCTCTGCCCGGCAGCTGGCAGACCGTTTTTTCGCGGCATTCAAGGCGCAGATCGCCGGTGCGGCAACCGGGGAGCGCCAGATTGCCACAGCACAGGTCGGCCCTGCTCCCACCGGGCCGGAGCCGGCGACCGCTGCCCCGGCAAATTTCCCGATCGTGTCGCGGGCCGGCAGCGTCTCACAGAACCCCCAGCGCCAGAACTGGTTTGACAAGGAAAAACCGCAACTCCTGTGGTTTGCAGCGGGTGTGATTTCTACCGCTACCGGTGTGTGGATGGGTGCGCACTGGCTGCGTTGAAAGCATTCCGAGAAGTTCATCTTCCAGAGGTATCCTGACATGAAAGCTCCCGCGTTTTCCTATGCCCGGCCGAAGCGAATGGCCGACGTGCTCACCCTGCTTGAAAAACACGGCGATGAAGCGCGTTTGCTGGCAGGCGGCCAGACCCTGCTGGCCACACTGAACATGCGCCTGTCCGAGCCGGCTCTTTTGATTGACATGCAGTCGGTCCAGGAACTCAAGGGACTGAGCGTGGCCGGCAACTGCCTGCGCATTGGTGCGATGGTCACCCACAGCGAAATCGAGGCCTCCGCACTGGTGGCGCAGCATGCGCCCTTGCTGCGCATGGCCGCTCCCCACATCGCCCACCGGGCCATTCGGAATCTGGGCACCTTTGGCGGCTCCATTGCCTATGGCGACCCTGCCGCTGAATGGCCAGCTTGCCTGCTTGCGCTGGATGGCATGGTGGTCGCCCGCAACCTCAAGGGCGAGCGGCGCATCGCCGCGCGGGAGTTTTTCACTGGCCTGTACAGCACCGAACTGGCACCCAACGAGGTTATCGTGGCCTGCGAAGTACCGGTGGCAACTTCCTCCCACCGCTTCGCTTTTAACGAACTGGCACGCCGCCATGGCGACTACGCCGCGGTGGGACTGGCCGTTTCTGTCCAGTGGAATGACGGCATGCTCGATCAGGTGCGCCTGGCCTGGCTGGGCGTGGGCAATATGCCTCTGCGGTCCACCGCCACGGAACAGGTTTTCCAGGGGCAGCGCCTGTCGGATGCCCTGCTGGCCCAGGCGCAGGAGACCTTGCGCTCCGAGTTGCAAGCCGAAGCCGATCTGACCCACAGCGCCGCAGCCAAGCGGCATCTGGCCGGCGTGATGCTCAAGCGCACATTGAACTCACTGAGCGCACAAGCTCCCGCCCTTAACAGCGCCAGCCCTGCTTGACAGCACACCCCACAAGGATGACCATGACTTATCAGGAACAAGCCCCGGATGATCTGGCGACCGACGCCCGTGCGGTCAGCATCACCATCAACGGCAGCTGCAGCCAGCACCACGTGCAGCCCCGAACCCACCTGATCGATTTCCTGCGCGAGGGTCTGGGACTCAAGGGATCCCACCTGGGCTGCGAACACGGCGTGTGTGGAGCCTGCACCGTGCAGCTGGATGGCCAGGTCGTTCGCGGCTGTCTGGTGCTTGCCGTGCAAGCCGATGGCCGTGCCGTCACCACCATTGAAGGTCTGAGCGACAGCGGCGCCATCCGTGAGCTGCAACAGGCCTTTGTGCGGCACAACGCGCTGCAATGCGGCTTTTGCACTTCCGGCATGCTGATGGCTGCCCACGAACTGGTTGAAAAAAAACCCGACGCCAACCGCGAACAGGTCCGGGAATGGATATCCGGCAACTACTGCCGCTGCACCGGCTACCAGGCTATCGTGAATGCGATTTGCGATGTACTGGCGCAACGCAACAAATTGGGTCACGCCGACCATGCAGAAGGAGCAGTCGCATGAACGCACCCGAGAACCGCCAAGTACAACAGTTATTGCAACAGTCGCTGGAACTGGCCGAAGCGGCTACCAAAGCCGAGGCGCCGCACAGCCCTTTAGATCCCCATGTAGCGCCCGCGCTGGCAGCGCCGCTGCAGGATGCACGCTACATCGGTCAGGCCATCCCCCGTCCCAACATTGAACGCCTGACCGAGGGGCGCGGTCAGTATGTGGACGACATCGAACTGCCGCGCATGGCGCATGT
>JBKJZS010000432.1:0-4293 GCA_046714915.1 Polaromonas sp.
GGCCAGAGACGTACTGCTGTTCGATCTCTTTGACTTCCTTTTTGGCGCGCGCAATGATGTCGTGCTTCTCTTTGGGCACCAGCATGTCGTCGATACAGATGGAGATACCGGCTTTGGTCGCCAGGCGGAAGCCCGACTGCAGCAGCTTGTCGGCAAACACCACGGTCTCTTTCAAACCGCACTTGCGGAAAGACACGTTGATGAGCTTGGAGATCTCCTTTTTCTTCAACGCCTTGTTGATGTTGGAGAACGGCAAACCCTTGGGCAGAATCTCGGACAGCAGCGCGCGACCGCCCGTGGTTTCCCACAGCTTGGTCGATGGCACAAACTCGCCGGTTTCCTTGTTCTTGGTCCATTCGGTCAGACGCACGCTGATGCGGGCATTCAGGTCGAGCTCGCCCGCATCGAACGCACGGCGTACTTCGCCCGTGTCCGAAAACACCAGGCCTTCGCCCAGACCATTGGTACGGTCACGGGTCGTGTAGTACAGGCCCAGCACCACGTCTTGCGACGGCACAATGGAGGGCTCGCCGTTGGCAGGGAACAAAATGTTGTTCGAAGCCAGCATCAGCGTGCGCGCTTCCATCTGCGCTTCGACCGACAGCGGCACGTGAACCGCCATCTGGTCACCGTCAAAGTCGGCGTTGAAGGCCGAGCAGACGAGGGGGTGCAGCTGGATGGCCTTGCCTTCAATCAGGATGGGCTCAAAGGCCTGGATGCCGAGACGGTGCAGCGTCGGTGCGCGGTTCAGCATCACCGGATGCTCTTTGATGACCTCTTCCAGAATGTCCCAGACCACGGGGGTTCCGGATTCGACTTCCTTCTTGGCGGCCTTGATGGTGGTCGCAATGCCCATCGCTTCCAGGCGCGAGAAGATGAACGGCTTGAACAGCTCCAGCGCCATCAGCTTGGGCAAACCGCACTGGTGCAGTTTGAGCGTCGGGCCCACGGTAATCACGGAACGACCCGAGTAATCGACGCGTTTGCCCAGCAAGTTCTGGCGGAAACGACCCGACTTGCCCTTGATCATGTCGGCCAGCGACTTCAGCGCGCGCTTGTTGGCGCCCGTCATGGCTTTGCCACGGCGGCCGTTGTCGAGCAGCGAGTCCACCGCCTCTTGCAGCATGCGCTTTTCATTGCGGGCAATGATCTCGGGCGCTTTCAATTCCAGCAAACGGCGCAACCGGCTGTTGCGGTTGATCACGCGGCGATACAGGTCGTTCAGGTCAGAGGTCGCAAAGCGGCCGCCGTCCAGTGGCACCAGCGGACGCAGGTCCGGTGGCAGCACGGGCAGCACGTCGAGCACCATCCAGCCCGGCTTGATGCCGGACTTCTTGAACGCTTCCATCAATTTCAAACGCTTGGCGTTCTTCTTGATCTTGATTTCGGAGCCGGTCAGGTCGTTGCGCAACTTGTCGATTTCGACGTCGAGGTCCAGCCCGTCGAGCAGGTCCTTGATGCCTTCGGCGCCCATCTTGGCGACGTACTCGTCACCATATTCCTTGCGCTTGGCGTCGTAGTCGTCTTCCGACATGATGCTGAATTTCTTCAGCGGGGTCATGCCGGGGTCGGTGACGACGTAAGCTTCGAAATACAGCACGCGTTCGATGTCGCGCAGTGTCATGTCGAGCACCAGACCCAGACGCGACGGCAGCGACTTCAGGAACCAGATGTGGGCGCAGGGAGCCGCCAGATCGATGTGTCCCATGCGTTCCCGGCGAACCTTGGTCTGCGTGACTTCAACGCCGCACTTTTCGCAGATGACGCCGCGGTGCTTGAGGCGCTTGTACTTGCCGCACAGGCACTCGTAATCCTTGATCGGGCCAAAAATCTTGGCGCAAAAAAGACCGTCGCGCTCGGGCTTGAAGGTGCGGTAGTTAATGGTTTCAGGTTTCTTCACCTCGCCAAAGGACCACGAGCGGATTTTCTCCGGCGAAGCCATGCCGATTTTGATGGCATCGAAATGCTCATCAGGGGTAAATTGCTTGAACAGGTCGAGTAATGATTTCATGAATTCAATCCTTTTCTTGTCCGTGATTAGCTGCGTTCCAGCTCGATATCGATACCGAGCGAACGAATCTCTTTGACCAGCACATTGAACGACTCGGGCATGCCCGCCGTGATTGCGTGCTCACCCTTGACGATGCTTTCGTACACCTTGGTCCGGCCCACCACGTCGTCAGACTTGACGGTGAGCATTTCCTGCAGCGTGTAGGCGGCACCATAGGCTTCCAGTGCCCAGACCTCCATCTCGCCAAAACGCTGTCCGCCGAACTGCGCCTTGCCGCCCAGCGGCTGCTGAGTGACCAGTGAGTACGGTCCGGTTGAGCGAGCGTGCATCTTGTCGTCCACCAAATGGTGAAGCTTCAGGACGTGCATGTAGCCGACGGTGGTGGTGCGCTCGAACTGATCGCCAGTTCGTCCGTCGTACAGCTGGGCCTGGGTGCGCGTTGCTGTCAGACCTTTGACCTTGGCAATGTCGTCCGGGTAAGCCAGTTGCAACATGGCCATGATTTCCGCTTCCGACGCGCCGTCAAATACCGGAGTTGCGAAGGGAACGCCGGTAGACAGGTTGCCCGCCATCTCGACGACTTCAGCATCGGACAATTTGCTCAGATCTTCCTGGCGTCCCGACTTGTTGTACAGCGTGTCCATGAACTTGCGAACTTCCGCCACTTTGGCTTCGGCCTGCAGCATGTCGCCAATGCGGTGGCCCAAGCCTTTAGCGGCCCAGCCCAGGTGAACTTCAAGCACCTGACCCACATTCATGCGCGAAGGCACGCCCAGCGGATTGAGTACGATGTCGCACGGCGTGCCGTCAGCCATATAGGGCATGTCTTCAACGGGGACGATCTTGGAGACCACCCCCTTGTTGCCGTGACGGCCGGCCATCTTGTCACCGGGCTGCAAGCGGCGTTTGACCGCCAGATAAACCTTGACCATCTTCAGCACGCCAGCCGGCAGTTCGTCGCCCTGCGTCAGCTTCTTGCGCTTTTCTTCGAAGGCGAGGTCAAAGCTGTGGCGCGTCTGCTCCATCGAGTTCTTGATGCTTTCGAGCTGCGAAGCCACTTCATCGTCAGCCGGACGGATGTCGAACCAGTGGTATTTCTCGATGTCCGCCAGGTAGGCCTTGTCGATCTTGCTGCCCTTGGCCAGCTTTTTCGGGCCACCGTTGGCGACTTTGTCGTTCAAGAGTTTTTCGATACGGTCATACGCATCGGCTTCCACAATACGCAGTTGGTCGTTCAGGTCCAGACGGAAACGCTTGAGTTCATCGTCAATGATCTGCTGGGCGCGCTTGTCGCGCACTATGCCTTCGCGAGTGAACACCTGCACGTCAATGACGGTGCCCTGCGAGCCCTGACTGACGCGCAAGGAAGTGTCTTTCACATCGCTGGCTTTTTCACCAAAGATCGCGCGCAGCAGTTTTTCTTCCGGCGTCAGGGTGGTCTCGCCCTTGGGCGTGACCTTGCCAACCAGCGTGTCGCCCGCCAGAACTTCAGCACCGACATAAATGATGCCGGATTCGTCAAGGCGGTTAAGTTGCTGCTCGGACAGGTTCGGGATGTCGCGGGTGATCTCTTCCGAGCCCAGTTTGGTGTCGCGCGCCATCACGACGAGTTCTTCGATGTGAATCGAGGTGTAGCGGTCTTCCGCCACCACGCGTTCGGAGATCAGGATCGAATCCTCGAAGTTGTAGCCGTTCCAGGGCATGAAGGCCACCAGCATGTTCTGGCCCAGGGCCAGTTCACCGATGTCGGTCGATGCGCCGTCGGCGATCACGTCGCCCTTGGCCAGCATGTCGCCCATTTTGACAATGGGGCGCTGGTGGATATTGGTGTTCTGGTTGGAACGCTGGTACTTGATCAGGTTGTAGATGTCCACACCCACTTCGCCGGCCAGTGCTTCGGCGTCATTCACGCGAACCACAATACGGGTCGCATCGACATAGTCGACCACGCCGCCGCGGTTGGCTGTGACGACGGTCCCCGAGTCGATCGCGGAAACGCGCTCGATGCCGGTGCCGACGAACGCCTTTTCAGGACGCAGCACAGGCACGGCCTGACGCTGCATGTTGGCACCCATCAGTGCGCGGTTAGCGTCATCGTGCTCAAGGAATGGCACGAGCGAAGCAGCAACCGACACGATCTGCGCAGGTGACACATCCATGTACTGGATGCGTTCTGCACCAACCAGAACGGATTCGCCGTTTTCACGAGCAGAAACCAGTTCGCCAGTCAGTGTGCCAGCCGCGTCAAGAACGGCATTCGCCTGTGCAATAACGTATTTGCC
>JBKJZS010000433.1:0-3417 GCA_046714915.1 Polaromonas sp.
GCCAGGGACCGTCGCTGACGGCGCGGGTTTCGTACACCACCGCGTTGCTTCGCGGCTCGCGCATCACAATGCTGACTTCACGCCGATACAGCGGCGGCTCCATGCCGCCACCCAGCGGAAAACCGAAACCGAAACCGACCGATCCGCCGCCACTGCCGATACCGCTGCCAATAAAGATGTTGGGTCCGCCATAGGGATAAGCGGCGTAGCCACCGTCCCAGCGCGATCGGAGCAGGGGCTGGGTGCTGGCGCTGACCTGCACGCTCAATGAGGCGGCCTGCGGGTTAAACTGCAGCCCCACTTTGGCCAGCGCCGTCTGCGCCAGGCCCTCGAGCGGGGTCTGCTGCGCATCCGGCTGCTGCTGTGACGGCAGGCGCTCGAAGCGGTAGCTGCTGCCCGGCGCGGGCGGTGCCGGTGTCCAGTGCGCGAAGCTGGTGACTTCGCTGTCCACCAGGCGGCTGGTTGCGCAGCCGCTCAGGAGTCCGATCAGGCTTGCTACAAAAATAATAGCTGTAAGCGCGCGTTTCATAAGGCCTCCAGGCATTATTGCTTGAAAATTATGTTAACGCCAGCACGGCCAGCCCGGGCCGGGCCGGCTCGAAAAACTCTTCCACGTCAAAAGCCTTGTCACCCTCGGGGTCGGGCATGCCGGTGCTTCTGAGTCCCTTGAAGTCGTGCTGCTTGCCGTCCATCAAATGCGAAGGCACGATGTTTTGCAGCGAGGTGAACATGTTCTCCAGCCGACCCGGGAATTTTTTGTCCCACTCGCGCAGCATGTTGCCGACCTGCACACGCTGCAGGTTTTCCTGGCTGCCGCACAAGGTGCACGGAATGATGGGAAAGTCGCGCACCTGCGCCCAGCGGATCAGGTCTTTCTCGGGCACATAGGCCATCGGCCGGATCACCACATGTTTGCCGGTGTCGCTGACCAGCTTGGGCGGCATGCCCTTGAGGCGCGACGCAAAAAACATGTTCAGGAAAAAGGTCTGCAGCATGTCGTCGCGGTGGTGGCCCAGCGCGATTTTGGTCGCGCCCAGCTCTTCAGCCACCCGGTACAAAATGCCGCGGCGTAGCCGCGAACACAGCGAACACATGGTCTTGCCCTCGGGGATCACCCGTTTGACGATGCTGTAGGTGTCCTGCGTCTCGATGTGAAAAGGCACGCCCAGTTTTTCCAGGTACTGCGGCAGGATGTGGTCGGGAAAGCCCGGCTGCTTCTGGTCCAGGTTGACCGCGATGAGGTCGAAATTGATCGGCGCGCGGGACTTGAGCTTGAGCAGGATGTCCAGCATCGCATAGCTGTCCTTGCCACCCGAGACGCAGACCATGACCTTGTCGCCTTCTTCAATCATGTTGAAGTCGACAATCGCACGGCCGACTTCGCGGCACAGGCGTTTTTCGAGCTTGTGCTCCTCGCGCTCGATCTTCAGGCCGGGCTTGGCAGGCGTCACGGCATCTTCACGCAGGACTTCATTCATTGTTTCGTTCAATACAGCACTCATCGATTCACCTCAGGTTGGCGGCTGTGCCGCTGTTTGACGCTGTGCATGGATTCACCACTGCCCGGTTTCGACACGAATGGCTACTTCGCAGTCGTCAAAAATTTCAAGTTTCACGATTTTCACACGCACCCCCAGCACCCCGGGCAGCAGCATCAGCCGGTGGGCCAGCTTGCCGATCAGGCTCTCCAGCAAATTGACATGTTCTGCCGTGCATTCGTTGATGATGATCTGGCGCACCTTGCGGTAATCCAGCACATGGTGAATGTCGTCGTCGCTGGGCAGCATGGGCTGCGTACCGAGGTTGAGTTCGGCGTCGACCTGGATCGGCTGCGGCTCATTTTTCTCCTGCTCAAGAATGCCCAGATTCGCGTCAAAACGCAGACCGGTGAGTGTCAGGATCTGGGTGCCCCGGGTGTTGAACATGATGGGTGTCAGTCTGCGGTCGGTTGTGGTGTGGGGCTGGCGGCTATTTTGATCGGTTGGGGACAGAGCAAAATTGCTGCGCAATTCTTGGTTTGTCGCGCAAGGTTTCACATGTGCGAGAAATCGCGCTCGAATTTCATCAGATGCTGGCCGCCGTCGACCAGCAGCGTGGTGCCGGTGATGGAGGGGTTTTCCAGCGCAAATTTCACGGTGGCGGCGACGTCGACCGAACTCGATGAGCGGCCCAGCGGCGAGAGTTGGTGCAGCGCCGCAAATTTTTCATCGCTGAGCAGGTGGCTGGTCAGGGTCAGGCCAGGCGCCACGCCGACCACCCGCACCTGCGGCGCCAGCGCGAGGGCCAGCATGGTGTTGGCCGCTTCCAGCGCGGCTTTGGACAGCGTGTAGCTGAAAAAATCGGGGTTCTGGTTCCAGAGTTTCTGGTCCAGCAGGTTCACGACCGCGCCACGGGCGTGGCGTGCGGCGACATGGCTGTGCAGGGCCTGCGCCAGCACAATGGCGGCACCGGTGTTGCTGCGCAGGTGTTTTTCCAGCACCGCAAAACTGAAGCTGGCGGCGCTGTCGTGTTCGAAGGTGGACGCATTGTTGACCACCGCATCGACCTGGCCGAAGTGACTGATCACTTGCGGCAACAGGGCCCGGACCGCCGCTTCATCGTCAAGGTCTGCATGAAACAGGTGAGCCCCCATGCTGGCGTTGCCCCCCGGGGGCAGCCCGTCGAGAAATTGTTGGCCCCCACGTTCGCTCAGGTCGTGCGGCTCTCTGCTCTCCCGGGGGGGCGTTTTTCCTGGGGGCGGCCGGTCGGAAAAATGGGCTGAAGCCACCGCCAGTCGGGCACAGTCAGCCACTGTTTTGGTCGCGTCTTCGTGGGAGTTCCGGTAATGCACGGCGACCCGCCAGCCGCTGCCGGCCAGCGTCAGCGCGATCTCGCGGCCCAGCCGTCTGGCCGCGCCGGTGACGAGAACAACAGGGGACGGGGACGCTGGTTTCATTCGGGGGATGGCGGGTGGTGGCAGGAAAAGGCTGGAGGCAGGGGCAATCGCGGACAATCCGGGACTGAGCACCCGACCATGACGACACCCCCTAGTTTAACGAGCGCCCTCGCTGCCCACATTCGCGAGGCCATTGCGGCCGCCGGCGGCTGGATCGGCTTTGACCGCTTCATGGAAATGTCCTTGTACACCCCCGGCTGGGGCTATTACGCCAATGATTCCCGCAAATTCGGCCTCATGCCCCAGGGCGTGAAGGGCGGAGGCAGCGATTTTGTGACAGCGCCGGAGCTGTCGCCGCGATTCGGCCAGGCATTGGCGCGCCAGGTGGCGCAGGCGCTGCAAGCCAGCGGCACCACCGAGGTCTGGGAGTTTGGTGCCGGTTCCGGAGCGCTGGCCCTGGAAATCCTGGGTGCGCTGGGCGAGCGGCTGACGCAATACACGATTGTCGATTTATCCGGCAGCCTGCAGGCGCGTCAGCGCGA
>JBKJZS010000434.1:0-1131 GCA_046714915.1 Polaromonas sp.
CGGCCCTGCCTGAAAGAAGCGGCGATGGCCAAGCTCTTCGCCAGCGAAATGGCCGAAGAGGTCTGCAGCGCCGCCATCCAGACGCTGGGGGGCTACGGTTATGTCAGCGACTTCCCGGTCGAGCGCATCTACCGCGACGTGCGCGTTTGCCAGATCTACGAAGGCACGTCTGACGTGCAGAAAATCATCATCCAGCGGGCACTGGCCTGATACTTGTCGGGACAGACCGTAGCGACGCGAAGCGATCTACGGTCGTCCTCGACTGATCAGGATTTTCTGAAGTTTGTGGTTGGAATTCAACCACTTCACAATCAGGCCGACATTGTGCCGGCTTCGGCGCAACAGGCAGTCAGTTGCCTGGCCAGCGGGCCGGGCTGCGACGGTGATGCAGGCAGGCCAGGACGGAGACGCTGTGGTCGCTTAACAGTTCGAAATGCAGGGCATAAGGAAACCTCCGAAGCAAAATACGGCGGAACCGTTCTCTTGTGTGCGGAAAGGTTTCCGGGTTGCGTGCCAGTTGTTCTTCGGCTGCTGCGACCACCCGCAAACAATCGCCTCCCAGGCCGTAGGATTTTTGTTCATACCAGTCGAATGTTTCGGCAATCTCGGCTTGTGCCGCTGCTTCAAAAATAACCCGCCAGGTCACAGACGCACGCCAAGCGATTGCGCGATCTGGGCCAGGCTCTTGCCCTGAGCGGGGTGGGCGTCACGCCAGGCCGCACGGCGCTCCAGTTCGTCCAGAACGTCATCCCTGGTTTCAGGGCCAGTCTCAGCGGCAAATTCATCCCACAGGTCTTCCACCAACTGAAGGCGTTCAATCTTGCCAAGGTGTTCAACGGGTTGCAGTGTGGTTTTCATACAGTAAAGTCTAGCACTCGCGCCCCGGAATAGTGTCGCCCAGCAAGCAAACCAAAATGAGGGAAAATTGTGGGCAGCGCCCTTGTCGATAGGTCTTGTGGATAGGGTGTGCCGGGGAACGGCAGGCAGCCACCTCTGGGTAGACATGCAGAAAATCATCATTCAGCGGGCGCTTGCCCGAAGGAAGCATCACATGCCCATTACCAAAGGATTCCGCGCCCTCGTCGATGAGGCCATGGCCCAGGTCAAGACTTATTCGGTGGCCGAGGTCAA
>JBKJZS010000435.1:0-14736 GCA_046714915.1 Polaromonas sp.
GTCCTCAACGGCCGGTCGATTTTTCTCCGGAAATGACAGCTGTGCAGCACCGGTAGCAGACAGTCTGCTCAAACAGCGCCGTCAAACGCTACACTTTTAATAGCTGTTTGCGCCCGTCAGATAATGGCTGTAGGCCATTTTTATCATTAACCTTCGGCTTCCTGCAGCGTACGCCACATCACCTTGCCGGAGCCGCTTTTCGGCAAGGCATCGACAAACTGCACGACACGCGGGTATTTGTAGGCCGCCATGTTTTCCTTGCACCAGTTGATGATGTCTTCCTCACTCACCTGCCCCTGGTGGCTTTGGCGCAGCACCACCACCGCCTTGACGGTTTCGCCGCGGTAGGCATCCTTGGTGCTGATGATGCAGGCTTCCTGGA
Organism: Polaromonas sp.; assembly: GCA_046714915.1. Classification (GTDB taxonomy): domain Bacteria; phylum Pseudomonadota; class Gammaproteobacteria; order Burkholderiales; family Burkholderiaceae_C; genus Polaromonas. The sequence goes on from JBKJZS010000435.1 coordinate 383, forward strand.
TGGCGGGGTGCTTGAACATCAAGGCCTCGACTTCGGCCGGCCAGACCTTGAAGCCCGACGCATTGATCATTCGTTTGAGCCGGTCGGTGATGAAGAAGTAGCCTTCCTCATCCACTCGCCCCAGGTCTCCCGAGCGGAAGAAACGCTTGCCGTCGATATCGATGAAGGCCGCCGCAGTGGCCTCGGGTTGCTTCCAGTAGCCCAAGAAATTCTGCGGCCCGCACATAATGATTTCGCCCTGCTCGCCCAGCGGCATTTCCTGCAGGCTCAAGGGGTCGATCACGCGCGCGTCAACATTGAGGAAAGGCACACCCAGGCACTGCTGCTTGGTGGCATCGGGCGGGTTGCTGTGCGAGGGCGCGGCGGTTTCCGTCAAGCCATAACCCTCGGCGAAGCGCAGGCCGTACTGCTCCCACAGGCGCTGGGCCACGGCCTGCGGCATGGCCGCACCGCCGCCGCCTATATACACCAGGCTGCTCAAATCAAAGCTGCCATCCTTTTGCCCCCACGCTCGCTCACTTCGTGTAGCTCCCTGCCCCACCGGGGGGCCGTCTTTTCTTTGGGACGGCCCGGCAGAAAAGTTGGGACTCGCCATCAGGTCGATCACCATGGTCGGAATGTTGGTCCAGTGGGTGACGCGCCAGTGCGAGATCAGGCGACCGGCCAGCTCCCGGTCCCAGCGCGGCATGATGACCAGGGTGGCGCCGGCATAAATCGACGCATGCATGACCGACACCATGCCGGTGATATGGAACATGGGAACCACCGACAGCACGGTGTTTTCAGGGGTGCTGTTGCCCCACAGGCTGCTGGCCACAGCGTTGTGCATGATGCTGGCGTGCGTGTGCATGCAGCCTTTGGGCAGGCCGGTGGTGCCGCTGGTGTAGGGCAGCACGGCAAGGTCCTGCGGTGTCGCGGTGTGCTCCGGCAGGCGGTCTTGCACCTCCCCGGCCAGCGCCTCGGTCCAGGAGATGACCTGGCAATCGGTGACGGCGGGCGCCGGATGCTGCGTGCCTAGCCATTCCTGCCAGGCAGGCGGCAAGTCCTGCGCTTCGGCCTGCAGGTCGAACGCGTCGCTGTAATGCGTGATGATCATGTGCTGCAGCCGCTCGGCCGGCGCCAGCTGGGCATTGGCCTTGACCAGCTCCGGTGCGAGATCGGCCGTGGTGATGGCCACCCTGGCATCGGGGTCGGTGATGTAGTGCTTGAGCTCTTCGGCACGGTTCATCGGGTTAACCGGCACCACGACAGCGTTGGCCCGCAAAATGGCAAAGTGGGCAATCACCCACTGTGGGCAATTCTGCATGTTGAGCACCACCCGGTCGCCCTTTTTCACGCCCCTCTCGTACAGGGTCGCCGCCAGCCGTTCTGCTTTTTGCATTACCTCGGCATAGGTGAAGACGCGGCCGAAAAACACCAGCGCCGGCTTGTCCGGGTAACGCAGCGCGCTGACCGCCAGGTTGTGCCATAGCGAAATGGCTGGCGGCGAGATGCGGTGCGGTAGCCGCTTTGGCCAGACTTTGTAGTGCAGCGTGTGGGAGGTTGCTGTAGTGCTCACTGCAGGTGCAGCTTTTTTCGGGTCGGACAAGTTAAGCTCCAGGTTGGCGCAGGCAGGCCTACAGCCTACTCTGGCTGCGCCGCCATTGCATCGGGGAAGCCCCCGATAAAAAGCTGTCACCTCAGCGACGCCCACCGTCAAACGAAGCCGATGGGCGGGGGATTTATGTGTCGCCGACGATTTGAGAGAACGAACGCGGTCTTCGCATCGTGTAGACCTCCCGATCCGTGCGGTGTTGGATCGTCAGCTCCTCGCTGGCCGCCCCGCAGCCGCAGGGCGCCTCCTAAACGTGACGCTTTTTCGGAGCCTGCGGCGGGAGGTTGGCCTGCGCGTCAGCCAGCTCATGCAGCGCTTCGATGATGTGGCAGTGCGCGTCCCTGCCGTCGCAGCGGCTGCGCAGCGCCTGGAGGTCTTTTTCCAGCGCCTTCAATTCCGCCAGCCGCGCGCGCACATGGCCCAGATGCCCGTCCAGCGCCTCGCGCGCCGTCGCGCAATCGGTTTTGTTGTTCAGGTCCAGCCCCAGCAATGTACGCACCTCGTCGAGCGACATGTCCATGGCCCGGCACAGGCGGATGAAACGCAGCTGATGCACGTCACCATTGCTATAAAAACGATAGTCATTCTCACCCCGTCCGTTCGGGCCGAGAATCTTTTCTTTCTCATAAAACCGTATGTTGGCAGCTGATACCCCGCTCAGGCGGGCTGCCTGGCCGATGCGGTAAGGCGCGAAAGGCAGCGTGTCAGTGGTCATGGCGGTGCTGATGGCGGTGGTGGGCGTCGGGGTAGTGCGCATGGGTGTGGGTCAGGGGTTCGTGACGGTGGCGATGCGAATGCTGCCCCTGAACTGCAGACGCATGATCATGGGGGTGATGCGCGTCATGCGCATGCATGTGATCATGTTCCAGGACTTCATGCCGATGCGCATGGGCATGGTGTTCGGTCAGGTGCAGCCAGATGCCAAGCGCCATCAAACCAGCAGCGGCCAGCAGCGGCCAAGTGACGGGCTCTGTCAGGAAGAGCACCGAAAACAGGGCGCCGACGAAAGGTGCGGTGGAGAAATAGGCGCCAGTGCGCGACACGCCCAGGTGCCGCAAGGCCACCACAAAAAGGACCAGGCTCACCCCATAAGCCAGCAAGCCCACCAGCATGGCTGCCGAGATCTTCGTCACATCCGGCAGCACAGCGCCGAGCGCGAAAGCCAGCAACAGATTGGTGGTGCCCGCCACCAGGCCTTTGACGCAGGCGATCCAGGATGCGTCGGCCAACGCCACCTTGCGCGTGAAGTTATTGTCCAGGGCCCAGAACAAGCACGCCAGCGTGATAGCCAGGGCCGGCCACAACGAAGTGGCCGCCTGCACCCCTGATGTTGCCTCACCGTTGGGCCAGCTCAACAACAGAGCGCCCGCCACAATGGCAGCCATCCCTATGGCAATGCGCTTGCCCACGTTCTCCCTGAACACGGCCCAGGCTAAAAGCGCCGTCAACACCGCCTCGGCATTGAGCAGCAAAGCCGCATGGCTGGCCTGCATCGCTGATAAACCGTACATCAAGAGCACGGGGGCGATTCCACCGCCGCACAGCACAGCCGCAAGCAGCCATCGCATTTCGCCCGGGGTCAGGCGCGGACGGGTGGCACCCCGCAACTGGCGGTAAATACTCAGGCCGATGCCGGATCCCAGGTAAAGAAGCCCCGCCAGCATCCACGGGCTGACCTGGTCAAGCAGCCATTTGGCCAGCGGCGTGCCCGCCCCAAACAGAAAGGCTGAGCCCAGCGCCGCCAGAACGCCCGGATGCCAGCCTTGGGATTGCATATTCACGTCCTTGCGACATCAGTTGAGAAAACGTCTTGCGTCAGTTTCGCCGCGTTTGACGCCGCGCGTCGCTTGCCCACTTCGCGGGCCGGGTCATCCTGACCTGCGGTTTGACCTTGAAGTGAGTTCAAGGTTTCCAATCCTACCGTTAACCCGAAAAACCTGGAGAAACCGCCGATGTCAGTCAACTGTTGCAGCCATGATCACGACGCCACCGATAGCCCGGCCAGCAGCCCGCGCTACCGCCGCATTCTCTGGATCGCTCTGGCCGTCAATCTGATCATGTTCGGCGTGGAGATCGGCGCGGGCTTTCGCTCGGGCTCAGCCTCCCTGCTGGCCGACGCCATAGACTTTTTTGGCGATGCGGCCAACTACGCCGCGTCCCTGGCGGTGCTGTCCCTGGGACTGGTCTGGCGCGCCCGCGCGGCGTTGCTCAAGGGTTCCAGCATGCTTGCGTTTGGCGTGTTTGTGATGGCCAGGGCGTTGTGGATGCTGACCGAGGGCAAACCCCCCGAAGCCTTGACCATGGGAGCCATCGGCCTGCTGGCCCTGCTGGCCAACGGCAGTGTCGCCGTCCTGCTCTACGCCTACCGCAAGGGCGACGCCAACATGCGCAGTGTGTGGCTGTGCACGCGCAATGATGCACTGGGCAACGTGGCGGTAATTCTCGCTGCGCTGGGTGTATTCGGCACCGGCTCGGCCTGGCCCGACCTGGCTGTGGCGAGCGTGATGGCCGGGCTGGCCATCAGCAGCGGCTGGACGGTGCTGCGCCAAGCCAGCCTCGAGTTAAAAGCGCCTCGCCACGCGTGATCTTGACACCGCTGCATCAGTGGCCGCGAGCCCTGGAATATTGAGCGAGCCCAACGAAGGAGGTCGGCTTGGGTGCGGCACAAAAGATGCCCGTCCCCTGGCAGGCTATCGTCAAGATTGATCGGGTGGCGAAGGCGTCCAAAAGCAGGGTCGTTACGCCTCGCGCCTGGCGCAAATTACCGATGGCAACTGGAAAGCGGTTTCCCGACTACATCCAGTAACCGGCCAGCCGGTCTTCACTCGAAAGCCACCTTCGGGTGGCTTTTTTTAGGACACGATGTAGGCGCCCGCGCCGGTGGACAGCAGCTTGCCGTCGGCACCCAGAAACTCCATGCGGGTGGACGCGACGCGTGAACCCAGACGCATCACTTCGGCCCGCAGCTCGAAATGCTCGCTGATGCCGGGGCGCAAATAATCAATGCGCAAATCGATGGTTCCGAGCTTGGCGAAACGGTGCAGGCGCTGCTCGGGCGACTCGTCCATGTGGCGCGCCCCGATGGCCGCCATCACGGCCAGCCCGCCCATCGCGTCGAGCCCGGCGCTGATGACCCCGCCGTGGACGCGGTTGTGCGCATAGTGGCCCACCAGGTGCTCGCTCATGGCGATCCGGGCCGTGACGCGCTCCGGCTTGAGCGACGTTATTTTCAGACCCAGCACGCGGTTAAAGGAAATTTTCTCTTCAAAAATCGTTTTCAGCCCTGCAATAAATTCCGGCTCGAACTCGCGGGCCATGACGGCGCTGGTCGGGAAAGTTTTAGTCATAGCCCCAATTGTCGTGCAGCAAGCTCTTTCATGATTTCTTCGGATCCAAGTCCGGGGCAGGCCCGAGCCGGCATCCATGTGGGCGCGCCGGCATGGATTGCGGGTCGAGCCCGCAATGACAGCCTGGCGAGCCCGCCGCGCAGCAGGGCCACCCGCTCACGCGGCAACAACTGCCCGCGCTTGTCAAACACCGGCCTGGATTTGGCCGAGGCCTGCGCCGCACGGCCTTCCAGCGCCCGCAGCGCCGCGAGACGCGCCAGCATGGCGTCCCGCCACCCCGACGGCGGTCCAATCGGGGGGCAGCGCGTCACCCCTGCAGAGCAGTTTTTAAACCGCGTGAGTTAATCTTCATGCTGCCTTCCTTTCTGACCCGAGCGGTCAGCGGCCCCTTCCAGCTTAAATACCTGGGGTGTGGTGGCGAGATGGAAACCATCAAAGGGTTTGACGGCATCGCGCTGCTGCGCCTCGGCGCCGGGCAGGCGCATCGGCCAGCCCATGCGAGTCTGCGGCCGCGCACCATCGACCCGCAACACGCTGCCACTGATGAAGCTGGCCGCTGGGCTGAGCAAAAACACAATCGCCGCCGACGTTTCCGCCTCGGTGCCAAACCGACCCAGCGGCACCGTATTGCGCAACTCGCGCAATATGTCGCCGGCCTCGGGCGGGTAGTGGTCCATGCCGCTGGAAGCAATATAGCCCGGGGCCACCGCGTTGACCCGCACACCGCTGTGGGCCCACTCTGCGGCGGCCGTTTCGGTCACGCTCACCATGCCGGCCCGCGCCGCGCCGCTGTGCCCCATGGACGGCATGGAGCCCCAGATGTCGGCAACGATGTTGACGATGCTGCCGCCCTGCTGCGCCATCGCCTGCAAATAACACTCGCGCGCCATCAAAAATCCGCCGGTCAGGTTGGTGTTGATGACCGCCTCCCAGCCTTTGGCGCTGATGCTTTCCAGCGGCGCGATGTACTGGCCGCCGGCGTTGTTGACCAAGCCGTCGATACGGCCCTGCGCAATCACAATCGCGGCAATGGTGCGCTGCACCGCGTCTTCCTGGCGGATATCACAGGGATGAAAGCTGACCCGGCCGCCGGCGGCGACGATTTCGCCGGCGACGTTGTGCAGCCTGGCTATCTTTCGCCCGATCAACACGACATGGGCGCCCAGCGCGGCCAGTTCATGCGCGGTGCAGCGGCCTATGCCGGAACCACCGCCGGTAACCACCACCACCTTGCCGGCAAACAGGCCGGAACTGAATACAGAGCGGTAATTCATACGCGAACCTTTCCCTTTGTTGTCTTGACCGGGTTCTCTCCAATAAACAGCGCCATGGCGGCGTCGGACAGCTGATCAAGCGACGCACCTTTTTTGGCGTTAAACCATTGCACCGACCAGTTCAGAGCACCAAAAATCAGCAGCCGCGCCAGCTTCACCGGACACCTGAGCCGGCCCTGGCTGTTCAGGGCCTGGAGCACGGGCTCCCAGACCGATTCGTAGTCGCTTTGCAGTTTGGCCAGCGACGCGCGCTGCTTCGCCGTGATGGAACGCGACTCATACAGCATCACCGGGATGAAGTCACTGCCCGGCCCCAGCAGCACGTCGAAATGATTGCGGATCAGCACCCGCAGCAGGGTCGCGGTATCGGGCGCCGATTGCGCCGCTGCCTGAAGCGCCGCCGTCTGCCGGTCGATGGCCGAACGCATGCCCTCGTCCATCACCGCGTAGAGCAGCGCCCCCTTGCTTTTGAAGTGATAAAAAGGCGAGCCGCTGTGCATGCCTACAGCAGAAGCGATGTCGCGCGTGCTGGTCGCTCCAAAACCCTTGCGCCGAAACAGCCGGGCCGCCGCATTGACCAGCTCGACCCGCCGGTTGCCGTCGTCACGCTCATTCTGGGTTTTGCGCGGACGGCCGCGCGGCCGCTTTTCAGCGGCGGCGGGCTCGGCTTCAAAGGCGGCAGAAGCACGAACGACAGAGCGTTTGGGCACGGCTGGTTTGTCCATGGGAACAGACCATAGCAAAACCTGGTATTTTTAACAAGCGGGTGCTTTGTGAAAATAAGCGGCGACACGTTCGCGCGGCTTGTCTTCGATGGGGGCCAGCTCAACCGGGCGGCTCTGTCTACACCAAGCCCCGTTCATGCTCCACGTTCCCAGGAAATACACTGAAATTTATAGAATCGCCCCTATGGTTTACATTTGAGCGAAAGCAGGCAAACAAGCGCGCAGTTGTGCTTCGCAACGGATTGTCTTTGGGGAAATTCATGCATATTGGCATCGCTGGCACCGGAAAAATGGGCAGTGCAATCGCGAAACGATTGCTCACTTTGAGCCATCAGGTCACCGTCTGGAATCGCACACCCGAACGCGCTCAACCCTTGATTGACCTGGGAGCCGAATGGGCGGAGTCTGCCCGGGATTTGGCGGGCCTGGCGGACACGGTCATTACGATGCTGACCGATGAATATGCACTCGATCAAGTTTATTTCGGCCCTCGCGGATTGCTGTCGGAAGCCGTGGACAACCAGCTTTTCATAGACATGAGTACCGTCAAGCCCGCCAAACAGCAAGAGATCGGAGCTCGCGTTGAAGCTGCTCGCGCCAGCTACCTGGAGTGCCCGGTTGGCGGTAGCGTCGGGCCGGCGCAGGAAGGTAAATTGTTGGGTTTTGTCGGCGGTGCCGAGAAGGATCTTGCACGTGCACGGGTGATTCTCGATCAGCTTTGCCGACGCGTCGAGCATGTTGGTCCGCTGGGTGCCGGGGCGACCATGAAACTTGCGATCAACCTTCCGTTGATGGTGTACTGGCAGACGCTGGGCGAAGCCCTTTCGCTGATTCAGCCACTGGGTCTGGACCCCAAGCGTGTCATCGATATTTTTTCAGAGACCTCGGGCGGCCCCAACATGTTGAAGGTGCGCGGCGGAATGATCTCGCAGGCGCTGGCAGGCACCAATAACGGACAGGTTACCGTCAACATCGCCACGATGCGCAAAGACATGCATGCCATGCTCGATCAAGCGAAACTTCACGATGTCAACCTGCCACTGACTGCGCTGGCACTGACCTGCTTTGATCGTGCCGCCAGCACCGGATTGGACCCTGCCGATTGCACGCAACTTCCCGTTTGGTGGTTGGGAGAGGGCGGCAAAGCCTAGGGCATGCGGTGTAGAGGTTTGCCTGTACTTCTCGGGCAGGGTGGTGTCGGTGCCGCAGCTCGTCAGTGGTCGCGAACCACGGCTTCTTGCAGAAATCGATTGAACGCGTCGAAATCCGCGGGCTTGGTGAAATGACGATCGAAGCCGGCGTCCGCCGCGTCTTGTTTGTCCCGTTCCTTACTCAAGGCGCATCTCGCGGATGACCGCCCGGAACTGCTCCATCTGCCGGCGCAGGATCGCGTCCTGCTCCGCCGGCGACGAGCCGGCCGGCTCGGCCCCAATCTCGGTGAGGCGTTTGACCAAGTCCGGATGGCGCATCGCTGCCGCAACTTCACGCTGCAGGCGGTCAATGATGTCCTTCGGCGTCTTTGCCGGCGCGAACAGACCGTTCCAGCCTTCGAGCTCAAGCGATGGGTAGCCCAGCTCACGCACGGTAGGAACGTCAGGCAGCGTGGCAATGCGCTTGGATGCAGTCGTTGCGAGCACACGCAGCGTGCCGGCGCGAATTTCCCCGAGCGACGAGGACAACTGATCTCCACCGATCTGGATGCGCCCGGAAAGCAGTTCCTGCTTCATCGGCGCAGCGCCTTTATAGGGCACGTGCTCCATTTCGACCTTCGCGTCGCGCTTGAACGTCTCGCCGAGGACGTGCATGGTTGAGCCAGGCCCGGTCGAACCGTAGTTATATTGCAGCGTCTTGTTGCTACGCAGGAGCGCGCCCACCTCGCGCAAGTCCTTGGCTGGCACGCTCGGGTGCGCCGTGAACACGAACGGCACATAGACCGCAATCGAGATTCCCGCAAAGTCGGTCTCTGCGTTGAAGGGTGATCGGTTCGCCAGCGCCTGCGCGACCGAGGACAACGGAAAGGTGAGGTTGTGCATCAGGATGGTGTAGCCATCGGGCGCGGCCTTGGCCACCAGGTCGGCGCCGATAGCGCCGCCCGCGCCGCCACGGTTGTCCACGACGACGGGCTGCCCCATCGTTTCGCTCATTCGTTGCGCCACCAGACGCGCGACGATATCCGTGGTTCCGCCCGCAGGGAAGGGCACGAGCATCTTGATCGGTCTCGCGGGGTAGCCCTGCGCCAGCGCGTTATGCCACGGCGCCAAGCCCATAACGGCAGCGACTGCAACGCCGACGACTGTGTTCAAAAATACTCTGCTTGCAAACATGTGTGTCTCTTTCGCTGGGTAATTCGGTTTTTTCAATCATGCGTCCGGCGAGTCCCGATAATTTTTGCGCCTGCAACACGATGCGGACCATCATACCCGGCCGACTTTGAGATCGAGTCACCCGGCTGGTAGCCGCGGCGGCAAATTGATCACTGCCACCGTCAGTCTGCCGATGAACCCCGCGACCATCAACGCAAGCACCTTTTTCCTGTCGCTAGCGGGCGGCGCTGTGCTTGTACCGGCGTCGGTGAGCTATAACGCTGCAACAGCGTCGCGACCTTGACAACCTCATCAGCGCTTTTGTCGCAGGCGGGAGCCGCGTTCTCCACCCGGCCTTACCGTCTGTTCTTCGCGCTCGCTCAGGCCATCCGAAGCCGGCAATTCGTCGTCCATGCATATAGTGCCGGCAGTCAAACCCGGACCGGTATTGTGAAGACGCCTGCGACCAGGGCCGGCGCGCAATGGATCTCCAATTGATGTAAGAATCTCAGCTTGAGTTCGACCCATGAATTTGCCCCGTTTACAAAGCTGTCTTCATGCCCCACCCGCCTTCCCCCAATTTCACCATCTCCCGCCGCCACGGCCTGGCCCTGCTGGGCGCCAGCCTGGTAGTTCCGGCCTGGGCCCAGACCGGCACGCCCTGGGCCGCGATTGAAGCCAAGGCCCGCGGGCAAAAGGTTTTTCTCAATGCCTGGGGCGGCAGCGAGCGCACCAACGCCCACCTTCAGTGGGCCGCTGGCGAAGTGGGCAGACGTTTTGGCGTACAGGTCGAGCATGTCAAGCTGACCGACACGGTCGAAGCCGTAAAGCGGGTGCGCAGCGAGAAGGCGGCTGGCAAACTCACGGGCGGCACCGTGGACGCGGTCTGGATCAATGGCGAAAACTTCCTCACCATGAAGCGCGAAGGACTGCTGTTTGGGCCCTTCGCCGAAACCCTGCCCAGCTTCCAGTATGTGGACGTGGTCGGCAAGCCAACCACCCGCATGGATTTTTCAGAGCCCGTCGAAGGGCTGGAGGCGCCTTGGGGCATGGCGCAGTTCACCCTGTTTGCCGACCGCAAGCGCGTGCCGGCCCCGCCCCGCAGCATGAAGGCACTGGCCGATTTTGCGCGGGCCAACCCGGGCCGCTTGACTTACCCGCGCCCGCCGGCCTTCATCGGCACCACCTTTCTCAAGCAGGCGCTGCTTGAGCTCAACTCAGACCGCGCGGCGCTCTACAAGCCCGTTACACCCGAGGCGCTGACCAAGGCCGCCGCGCCGCTCTGGACTTATCTGGATGCGCTTCACCCCCACCTGTGGCGCGCGGGCAGGCAGTTTCCGCAAACGCCTGCCGCGATCCGGCAAATGATGGCTGACGGCGAGCTCCTGATTGCGCTGACCTTCAATCCGAATGAAGCGGCCAACGAAATCGTGGCGAAACGACTGGCCGACAGCGTTTATGCCTGGCAAATGGCGGGCGGCTCCATCGGCAACACCCACTTCCTCGCCATCCCTTTCAACACCAGCGTCCCCGAGGGCGCGCAGGTCTTCATCAATTTCCTGCTCGCCCCCGAGGCGCAGGCCCGCAAGGCAGACATCGCGCTGTGGGGCGACCCGACCGTATTGGCGCTGGACAAGCTCCCCGCCGCCGACAGAGCCCGCTTTGGCAGTCAACCACTGCCCGGCCAGGTCGAAAACCCGATGCCCGTGTTGCTGGAACCGCACGGCAGCTGGGTCGACCCGCTGGAGCGTGAGTGGCTTCGACGCTACGGGCAGTGAGGGTCGCCCTGCCGCGACAAGCTTCCGCCTGGCTGGCCTTGCTCCTGGCCGCGCTGATCGCCACACCCCTGCTGGGCGCCGCGTGGTCGGCTGTCGCGGCGGCGCTGAACGCCCAGGCGTGGGATCTGATGCGCCAGGACCCCCAGTTGCCGCGCGCCCTGGCCATGACGCTGTGGACCGGTCTGACCGCCACGGCGCTGGCAGTGGCGCTGTCGGCCTGGCTGCTCTCGCGGAGTTTCCCGGGCCCGCGATGGCAACGCACGGTCAGGGTGTTGTCGCCCATGCTCGCGGTGCCCCACGCCGCGTTTGCGATTGGGCTCGCCTTCCTGGTTGCGCCCAGTGGCTGGTTTCTGCGCGCACTGTCACCATGGGCGACGGGCTTTGACGCGCCGCCGCCCTGGCCCACGACGCAAGACCCGTGGGGCCTGGGCCTGATCGCGGTGCTGGTCGCCAAGGAGGTGCCCTTCCTGCTTTGGGCCGCAGCCACGCAGCTGCAGCGGGCCGACGTGGCCACGCGCTGGACGCGCGAACTCGACGTGGCCCGCAGCATGGGTTATGCAGCGCGCACGGCCTGGTGGCGCGTGTTATGGCCGCAACTCTGGCCGCGCCTGATGGCCCCGCTGGTGGCGGTTCTGGCTTACAGCCTGACGGTGGTGGACATGGCGCTGGTCATCGGCCCCACCTCCCCGCCCACGCTCGCGGTGCTGGCCTGGCAGTGGTTGCTTGATGCCGACGCCGCTATTAATACCCAGGGCGCCGCCGCCGCATGGCTGCTGGCGGCCGTGGTCGCAACGCTGACGGGTGCGCTGTTGACATGGCGCGGGCTGGTGCGCTGGCGCAGCCGCTGGACGGCGCGGGGGGTGAGCGGGCGGCGCGGGCGCGCGACGCAGCGAGACGCTGCCGGACCGCATCCCCTGGCGGCACTCGGCTTGCTGTACTTCGGCGTGATGCTCACGCTGGCCATCGGCAGCGTGTCGGGCGTGTGGCCGTTTCCGCGCCTGTGGCCTGAAAGTCTGAGCCTGCAAGGCTGGCAGTCGGTGGCCGGCAGCGCCGCCACGCTCTGGACCACCCTGGGGCTGGCCGCGGCGAGCAGCCTCACGGCGCTGGTCTGGGCCGTGGCCTGGCTCGAATGCGCGCCGCCGCATTGGGATGCGCGGCTGCGCCGCCTGATTTACCTGCCGCTGCTGTTGCCTTCGGTGCTCTGGGTCGTGGGCTTGCACCGCCTGACCCTGGCTTGGGGCATTGACGGGCGCTGGTCCGGACTGTGGCTGGCCCACAGCCTGGCGGCCGCACCCTATGTGCTGATCGCGCTGAGCCCGGCCTACCTGGGTTTTGACGCGCGCTACGCGCAGATTGCCGCGTCGCTGCGGAAAAGCCACCTCGTCTTTTTGCTGCGCATCAAGTGGCCGCTGCTCAAGGCCTCGCTGTATGCCGCGCTGGCTGTCGGCTTTGCCGTGAGTGTGGCCCAGTACCTGCCCACGCTGTTTGTCGGCGCAGGCCGCTTTGCCACCGTGACGACCGAGGCCGTCACCCTGGCCAGTGGCGCCCAGCGCTCGTTGACCGCGGCCTACGCCTGGCTGCAATGGCTGCTGCCCGCGCTGATGTTCGGCATCGCCGCCTGGGCCGGGCGGCCGAGGCGTTTTGCGAGGGCAAGCGCATGAGTCTGCAAATCAAGGTCCAGCACCTGTCCATCGGCAGCACCGCCCTGATAGTCAGACTGCAACTGGAGGTGCCGCCCGGGGTGGTGCACACCGTCATGGGTGCGAGCGGCTCGGGCAAGTCCAGCCTGCTGGCCGCCGTCTGCGGCACGCTGGGGGGGGTGTTCAGCTTTGATGGCAGCGTGTCGCTCAATGGCCAGCGCATCGACGCCCTGCCCACCGAACGGCGGCGCGTGGGCATCCTGTTTCAGGACGACCTGCTGTTTGCCCACATGACGGTGCGCGAGAACCTGCTGTTTGCCGTGCCGGCCGGGCCCCGCGCGCAGCGCGAGGCCGTGGTAGCCCGGGCGCTCAGCGACCTGGAGCTGCCTGGTTTTGCCCGCGCTGACCCGGCCACACTCTCGGGCGGCCAGCGGGCCCGGGTGGCGTTGATGCGCGCACTGCTGGCCGAGCCGCTGGCCCTGCTGCTGGATGAGCCTTTCTCGCGGCTGGACGCCGCGCTGCGGGATCGCATGCGCGAATTCGTGTTTTCCACCGTCCGTACCCGACAGATACCGGTGCTGCTGGTCACTCATGACGAGGCCGACGTGGCCGATCCGCAGCACCTCACAAGGCTGGTACTGGAACCCGGACGCAGCAGAACATGATGAAAGTGATGGATTCGTGCGCCGGGCAAGGCGCAGCCCGCCGCGAAGGCCGACCGCCTGCGCAAGGCTTGCAACGCGGCCATGGGTGCGAAGGCGCGCTTTCATGTTTTTATATTTCACGATTGGAGTACCCGGGATGCTGGACCGCTACGTCACGGCGCTGATCAAACCCGCTGTGCATGCCATGGCGGGCGTCCTGGTGCGTACCGGCATCACGCCCAACCAACTCACTCTGGCGGGGTTTTTCATCGGTCTATTTGCTGCGTTTTTGATAGCTATAGGTGCATATATGGCGGGGGTTATAGTCATTTTTCTTTCAAGAATTTGTGATGCACTGGATGGCGCCGTGGCGCGCCACCGCACTCCGACCGACCGCGGCGGCTTTCTCGACATCACACTGGATTTCCTGTTCTACGCCAGCATTCCGCTGGCCTTTGCCCTGGCGGATCCTGTGCACAACGCACTGCCCGCGGCGGTGTTGCTGGCGGCTTTTATGGGCACGGCATCGAGCTTCCTGGCGTTTGCGGTCATCGCCGCCAAGCGCGGCATGACCAGCACCGTCTACCCGGACAAAGCCTTTTATTTTCTCGGCGGTCTGACCGAGGCCACCGAAACGCTGGCGGTATTTGCAGCCATGTGCTTCTGGCCGCAGCATTTTGCGGCGCTGGCTTACGGGTTTGCGCTGCTGTGCGCGGTAACCATAGCAACACGTTTGTGGTGGGGATGGACGGCACTGCGGTAGAACTTTCATCGCCGGTGCGGCATGATGCACAAGACCCCATTCCGGCGACCCGCCATGACCCGCTATAGAAGAATGGCACTTACTTAAACCTCGAATACCGAGAAACCTGTCAGCCGGGCGTGAGCCGGGATTCATTTTCACTGTCACCAACTGGCGGGGACGTGGATGACGCCTTAAGTTGTCATTGCGGGCTTGACCCGCAATCCATGCCTCGCGGGCCTGTGCAGTGGGACATGCGGCATGGATCCCGGATCAAGTCCGGGATGACGGCGCTTTTGGCTTAAGT
>JBKJZS010000436.1:0-8898 GCA_046714915.1 Polaromonas sp.
GCCAGTGGCAGATCAGCAAGAGTCAGTGTCCCGGTCCCTGGAGGACTTGCACACCGCTGCCTTCTGTCATACGGCCTATGGCGCGGGCGTCGGCGAAGCCCTGGCCGTGAAAACAGGCCAGCACTTCATCGGCGATCTCGGGAGCGCAGGACACCAGCAGTCCACCGCTGGTTTGCGGGTCGGACAGCAAGGCCTGCTGCGCTGCGCTGATGTTCGCAGGCAACACCACTTCGCTGCCGTAACTGTCCCAGTTGCGACCCGAGGCCCCGGTCACCATGCCTTGCTCCGCCAGCGCCAGCACGCCGGGCAGCAGCGGAATCTGGTCCATCTGCAGCTGCATTTTCAGCTTGGCGCCACGTGCCAGTTCGAGGCCGTGTCCCAGCAGGCCGAAGCCGGTGATGTCCGTCAGCGCATGCACGCCATCCAGCCGGGCCAGCGCTATCCCCGGTTTGTTCAGCTGGGTGGTGATGGCGATCATGCGGGCATAGCCCTCGGCATCGAGCGCGTCCTTCTTTAGCGCCGCCGACAAAATGCCGACACCCAGCGGCTTACCCAGTATCAGCACATCGCCCGCCTGGGCCCCCGAATTTTTCTTGACGCGCGACGGGTGCACCAAGCCGAGCACCACCAGACCGTAAATCGGTTCTACCGAATCAATCGTGTGGCCGCCGGCGATGGGAATGCCGGCATCGCGGCAGACATCCTGTCCTCCGCGCAGGATGGCGCCAATGGTCTCCAGAGGCAGCACATTGATGGGCATGCCGACCAGGCCCAGCGCCATGATGGGTGTGCCGCCCATGGCGTAGACGTCGCTGATCGCGTTGGTGGCGGCGATGCGGCCGAAGTCATAGGGGTCGTCAACGATGGGCATGAAGAAGTCGGTGGTGGCAATCAGCGCCTGCTCGTCGTTGAGCAGGTACACGGCAGCGTCGTCGGCAGTTTCGATACCAACCAGCAGTTGCGGAGGAATTGGCAAATTGCTGGAATTTTTAAGGATTTCACTCAACACACCCGGAGCGATCTTGCAGCCGCAGCCGCCGCCATGCGACAGACTGCTCAGGCGGGGAGGGGTCAGCGGCGGGCGTAATTCAGGGGCATTCATGGCAAAACTTTCTAAGGATGTTCAGACCGGCTGATCGGCGGGATAGGACGCACTGGAGTCCAGGGCGTATGGCATCAAGTTTAAAACAAGGCGTTTTTTTTCGGGCGGGCTGAACGGGTGGGCTCGCAGGCGGCATTGTTTTTCGAGCAGCGTCAAAAAATCCGCGTTCAGCCGTGCATCTTGGCAGCAGTGCTGCCACCGCGGCTTCGTCGCCGACCACCGATGAATCGCCAGCGCCAGTGATTGCTGGGCAGTGGCGTCAACATGGATACCGGTAAGGGTCTGCGCCTGTCAGAATGAGGATCAGCGGTTTGGCCGGGCACTGCGGAACCCTGGCCTGGATGGAGGACGTTGCCGAGCGACGCGCATGCCAGGCGATTATTGTGTCGGCTGCGGGGTCTCTGGGGCTGTCTGGCGCGTCGGCCCACTTTGACCGCAGCGCAATGTCACAATAACCGGACAAATTGCGCCCAGCGATGCGCGGTATGCCAATTGCCCTTATTGGCTTACAGCATGGCCGCGCTTACCAGGACACTGTTTTGGCTTCAGACGCCCTACCCAATTCGTCACCCCCCTCATCATCGACCACGGTCACCGGTTTGATTGATTCGTCCTTGATGCGCAGCGCGGGCCGGGATGTTTTATCGCTGGCGCTGATGGACGCGCGCAATCACACGCTGCGCCTTTTCGGCCAGTACCAGCAGGCGCTGGAGTCCGTCAATTTTTCCGTCCCTGAGCTGCCCACCATCAACCCCCCGCTGTGGGAACTTGGCCATGTGGGCTGGTTCCAGGAGTGGTGGATTGGCCGCAACATGCAGCGCGGCAGGGGCGCGCGCTGCGAGCCGGCGCATGCACGACTGGCATCGATCGAGCCTTGCGCCGACCGCTGGTGGAACTCGGCGAGTGTGCCGCACAGCCAGCGCTGGACGCTCGATTTGCCGGGTGTTGCAAGTTGCCGCAGCTTCCTGCTCGACACGCTGGAAAGCACGCTGGAATTGCTGGACAAAGCCGGTGACGATGACGATGCCTTGTACTTCTACCGCCTGTGCCTGTTCCACGAAGACATGCACGCGGAAGCACTTACCCATACCGCGCAAACCCTGGGTCTGGTGTTGGACAAGGCCTTGTTGCAGGCCTTCACACCGCCGCCGATGACCCTGCGTGAGCCACTGCTAATTCCTGCCACGGTCTGGAGCCTCGGCTGTGCCGGCGCGCCGCATGCGACGGGTTTTGCATTTGACAACGAACAAGCGCAGCATGCGGTCAGCGTGCCTGAGTTCGAGATCGACGCCCAGCCGGTCGGTTGGGCCCAGTTCGTGGAGTTCGTCGATGACGGCGGTTATGACCGACCCGAGCTCTGGCAGGCCGAAGGTTGGGACTGGCTGCAAACCACGTCGAAAAGCGAGGGCCGGCGCGGTCCGCGTCACGTCGAGCAAATTGGGGCTGCCAGCGGCGCGGTGATGCAAACCCGTTTTGGCAAGGCGATGCGTATGCTTGGCAACCAGCCGGCCATGCACATGAGCTGGTGGGAGGCCGATGCCTGGTGCCGCTGGGCGGGGCGTCGGCTGCCGGCCGAGGTGGAGTGGGAGGTGGCGGCACACACGGCGGCGCGCCGGGGGTTTCACTGGGGTGATGTGTGGGAGTGGATGGGGAGCACGTTCAGGCCTTATCCTGAATTCACGCCCGGCCCCTACACCGAGTATTCACAACCCTGGTTTGGCACCCACAAGGTCTTGCGCGGCGCCTCGCGGGCAACCCGTGCACGCATGAAGCACCCGAAGTACCGCAATTTCTACCTGCCCGAGCGCGACGACATTTTTTGTGGCTTTCGCTCATGCGCTTTGTAAACGCTATAAAAAAATGAGCTGTTTGCATCCATGAGTCAAGGGCTGCAGGATTGTTTTTATAGAGCCGTTCGGGCTGATCGTATTGAGGCCTTTGCCAGGGGGTTGTGGGGTGCTTCGACCAAGCGGCGCTCGCCCCGGGAGCTACTCGCCTTCCCTCGTTTCGCCAAGGGAAATGGCTGGAGCATGAAACACTTGAAAAACTAGGGCCTGACGGCCTTGGCCTTGCGGTAATTCCACCAAGGCAGCATGGCACGCAGCGACAACACCGTGCCGCTTTGCGCGCTGGCGCCGCTGTAGCCTGGGAGGCCGGCCAGCGTGTTTTGCCAGTCTGCGCTTTGCAGCTCGGTGAGAAGCGCCTGCACCGGGGCCTGGGGCAATGCTGACTTCAGGCACACCAGGTGATAACGCTCCCGCACCAGCGGCACAAAGTCCATTCCTTTCTCGAATGCGGCCGCTTCAATGCCGAGGCCAACATCGGCGGCGCCGCTGGTAACTGCCTGTGCCACGGCGCTGTGCGAGGGTTCCTGCGTGTCATAGCCGGGGATGCCGGCGGGGCTCAGGCCCGCCCGCGCCAGCAGCTCGTCGAGCAGGACGCGGGTGCCGGTGCCTTGCGCGCGGTTGACGTAGCGCAGTCCCGGCTGCATCAGGTCGGCCAGCTGCGCGATCCGGCGTGGATTGCCTTTGGCAACAATCAGGCCCTGGCTGCGATGGGCAAAACCAATCAACTTGTGCAAGCCGGGTTTGAGCAAGCTGCGGTAGGTCTGCGCGGCCACCGACGTACTGCCGGGTTGGTCGAGGGTGTGAAAGCCGGCCATCATGCAACGCCCGGCATTGAGCGCCGCAATCGCGTCCACACTGCCCATGAAGCGGATGTCCAGGTGCAGACGGCGCGGTGCCGCCTGTTCGCGCAACGCGGTCAGCGCGGCATCGTGGCTGGCGTATAAGGTCAGGACATGGGCCTCGTCGTCAAAGGCGGTAGAAAAAGCACGCTCGATGTCGCCGCGCAGCGCTTCTATCTGCGGCGCCAGCCGGGCCTGGGCCTGGCGCTCGGCCCACAGCAGCTTTTCGCCAAACTCGGTCAGCTGGGCACTCTGGCCCCTGTCCCAGACGATCAGTGGGCGCCCCAGCGTCTGCTCCCACTTTTTCAGCGCACCCCAGACATGGCGGTAAGACAGATCGAGTGCCCGCGCCGCCTTCGAGATGGAGCCCTGTTCGCGTACGGCATGCAGCAGGTCCATCAGCGGGTTGCGGATCAGCGCGTCTTTGGCGCGTTCGGGCAGCAGCAGGTAGGAGAGTTCGACTTTGTGCATGGCGGGGTAGACGGGTGCGCTGATTATGGGCGGAATCGGCGGGCGCGACTGCTGCGCCGAGCCGGCGCAGGCACGACACAGCTCCTGAGAAAAGCACCAGCAACCTATGCAAAAAGCTTCATAGCTCGTGATTCCCGATGGCGGGCCAGGGCTTCGCTCCTAGGATAAGGTTCACACTTTTTTCCCGCATGAACACTTTTTCAGACAGCGTCAGCACGGCTTTTTCGCTCATTGCTTCTTTGGACCCCCTGCTCGGGAGCATTGTGCTCAGGTCCCTTGCGGTCAGCGCATTCGCCTGCCTGCTCGCCTGCAGCGCTGGCCTGGTGCTGGGTGCCTGGCTGGGGGTGGCGCGTTTTCGCGGCCGCGCTGCGGTGCTGACTCTACTTAATACGCTGCTGGCGCTGCCGTCGGTGGTGATCGGCTTGGTGGTCTACCTGCTGCTCTCGCGGTCCGGCCCGTTGGGCTTTCTCGGCTGGCTGTTTTCATTCAAGGCGATGGTGTTCGCGCAGGCTCTGCTGGTGCTGCCGATAGTAACGGCGCTGGTACGGCAGACGATTGAAGATGCAGATCGCCTGCATGGAGAGCAGTTTCAGTCCCTTGGCGCCGGCAAGGGCATGCGCAGCTTGCTCCTGTTGTGGGACGAACGCTATGCCTTGCTCACCGTGCTGATCGCGGCATTTGGCCGTGCCATTTCCGAAGTGGGCGCGGTGATGATTGTGGGCGGCAATATTGACGGTTTCACGCGGGTCATGACAACAGCCATCGCCCTGGAGACCAGCAAGGGTGACCTGCCGCTGGCATTGGCGCTGGGCCTGTTGCTGCTGGCCGTGGTGCTGCTGCTCAATGTGCTGATTGCGCTGGTCCGGCGCTGGCGAGAGCGACTCGATGACGGCTTGCCCGATGCGGTCCAGCTGCTGATGCCACAGCCTGGGGTGGTCAAACCATGAGCCCGCTTTTTGAACTGAAAGCGGTCGATGTGCACTTCGGCAAAACCCGGGCGTTGACCGCCTGTGCGCTGCGCATCCACCGCGGCGAGCGGGTGGCGCTGGTTGGCGCCAACGGCAGCGGCAAAAGCACGCTGCTCAGGGCGCTGCACGGCCTGATTCGTCCCACGCTGGGCACGCTGCAGTGCGATGAAGCGGTGCGCCAGGCAATGCTGTTTCAACGGCCCTACATGTTGCGCGCCAGCGCGCTGAGCAATGTGGCGCTGGGGCTGTGGCTCAAGGGCGTGGGCTGGAGAGAAGCGAGGGCGCAGGCGCTGCAGGCGCTGGCCCGCGTTGGCCTCGCAGGGGTCGCCCAGCGCAATGCCAAAGCGCTGTCGGGCGGGCAACAGCAGCGCCTGGCACTGGCGCGCGCCTGGGCCCTCAAGCCGCAGGTCTTGTTGCTCGATGAACCCACCGCGAGCCTGGACCCTGCCGCCAAGCGAGAAGTGGAAGCCTTGATGGCCGAATTTGCCGAGACCGGCATGACGCTGATTTTCAGCAGCCATAACCTGGGCCAGGTCAAACGCCTGGCCAGCCGCGTGATGTACCTGGAGCAGGGCCGGCTGCTGGCTGACCTTCCCACCCATGATTTTTTCAATGGCCCGCTGCCGCTGGAAGCCGAAAGTTTTGTTAAAGGAGAACTTATATGATCCGAGCCCCCGTCCCCGCGAAAATTTTTAAGTGTTTTAGGGCTTTGGCCCTCGTCCCCATTGCGCTGATAGCTACTGTTTCAATAGCACAATCAAATACGCTTGTGATGGCCTCGACCACCTCGACCGAGCAGTCCGGGCTGTTTGGTGCGTTGCTGCCAGCGTTCAAACAAGCCAGCGGCATTGATGTCAAGGTGGTGGCTTTGGGCACCGGCCAGGCCATTGACATGGGCCGCCGTGGCGATGCGGACGTGCTGTTTGTGCACGACCAGGTGGCGGAAGAAAAAGTCGTCGCTGATGGTTTTGCGGTCAAACGCTTTCCTGTGATGTACAACGATTTTGTGTTGATCGGCCCGGCGGCCGACCCGGCCAAAACCAAAGGCAAGGACATTGTTGAAGCCCTCAAAAAGCTCGCTGCCTCCAATACCAACTTTGTCTCACGCGGTGATAAAAGCGGCACCCACGCGGCCGAGCTGCGCTACTGGAAAAGCGCCGGTGTCGACAGCCCGCAGTTTGCCAACTACAAGGCCTGTGGCTGCGGCATGGGCCCGGCGCTGAATATCGCGTCCAGCTCCGGCGCGTATGTGCTGGCCGATCGTGGCACCTGGCTGGCGTTCAAAAACCGCGCCGACCTGGCGGTGCTGGTCGAGGGCGATACACGCCTCTTCAACCAGTACGGCGTGATGGTGGTCAACCCGGCCAAACACCCCCAAGTCAAGCTGGCCGAGGCGCAGAAGTTTGTCGACTGGATCACCTCACCGGCGGGTCAGGCCACCGTGGCCAGCTACAAAATCGGCGGCGAGCAGCTGTTCTTTCCCAACGCGACGAAGTGATGCCGGGCTGGCCGCGCGTCGTTGTGCCGGTGGCTGTGTCACTTTTCATGGGCAGCGCGCTGGCGCAGCCCTTGCCGCTGCGGCTCTATGCAACGGGAAGCCTGCGGGGAGCCATGACCTAGGTGGCTCAGCTGTTCGAGGCGCAAAGCGGCCGTCAGATGGCCCTGACTTTTGGTGCCTCGGGCCGGTTGCGTGAACGCATTGAAAAGGGGGAGCCCGCCCAGGTGTTTGCCTCGGCCGACATGGATCATCCCCAGCGCCTCGCGCAGGCGGGCGGCTGGCAAGCCCCCAGCGTATTCGCGCTCAACCCGATGTGTGCGTTGACGGGCGCCAGCGTCGATGCCAGCCCCGACTCCCTGCTGGAGACCATGCTTCGGACCGATATTCGCGTCGGAACGTCAACACCCCAAGCCAGCGACGGTTACCAGGCTAGTTTTTCCGGGGGAGAGCTGTACAACAGCGGACTCGGTGATGGCGTGATTGTGATGCTCAGGCCGTGATGAGTTGCTTGACACCGACGGACTGCCGGCGCTGCGCTTTCTGCAAGACCTGCAACGCCGCCGTGGGTGCGAAGACGCGCTTTCATGCTTCGATATTTTCGGGTTGCAGTACTAGCCTACCAGCGCAGCCGATTTCACCTGCGCCCACACCGGCTTGCCCGGAACCAAGCCCAGCGCGTCGGACGCCCGCGCGGTGACACGCGCCAGCAGCATGGCATCGCCGCAGGCCAGTTGCACCAGCTGCTGCGAAGCATGGATGTCGGGCGCGATGGCCCGGACCATGCAGGGCAGTAAATTCTGGATGCTGGTGGCACGCGGCTCTTCGGTCGCAATGCTCACGTCCCGCGCCAGTACTCGCAGGCGCACCTTGGCTCCAATGGCCAGGCCGCTGTCGCGCAGCCACAGGCTGCCGCCGGAAAAACCAATTCGCGCCAGGTGCCAGTGGCGGTCGCGCTCCCGCACGACACCCTCGAGCAGCGCACCCGCGTCTTCCCCCAGCACCACGGGCGCGTCAATCCGGGCCAGCGTGTGTGCCAACGGGCCCGACGCCACGACGCGGCCCTGATCCAGTACGACCAGTGTGTCGGCCAGCCGAGCCACTTCATCCATCGCATGGCTGACGTACAGCACCGGAACGTCCAGCTGGCTGTGCAGGCGCTCCAGATAGGGCAACACCTCGCTTTTGCGCTGCGCGTCCAGCGCGGCCAGCGGTTCGTCCAGCAGCAGCAGCCGGGGGCTGGTGGCCAGGGCCCGCGCCATCGCGACGCGCTGGCGTTCTCCCCCGGACAGGGTTTCTGGCTTTCGCTCCATCAGCAGACCAATGCCCAAAAGATCGACGGCTTGGTCCAATGAAACTTTGCGTTGGGATGCGGGTACGCGCTTCATACCGTATTCCACATTGCGGCGAACGTTCAAATGCGGAAAGAGGCTGGCCTCCTGGAACACATAACCCAGCGGCCGTTGGTGTGGGGGCAGGAAACGGTTCTGTGCATCGTCCTGCCAAACCTCGCCCGCGATTTTCAGGCGACCGCGCGCGTGCACGAGCCCGGCCATCGCGCGCAGGCAGGTGGTCTTGCCGCAACCGGAGGGGCCGAACAGCGCGCTGACGCCGCGGCCCGGCAGGTCGAGCTGCACGTCGAGCGTGAAGCCGGTGTAGGCTAGTTTGAAATCGGCCAGAATGCGTTCCGTCACCGCTTTACTTCCGTCGTCCCGTCGGGTTGAACGCATACAGCGCCAGCAGCACAGTGAAAGAAAACACCAGCATGATGGCTGCCAGCCGGTGCGCGTCGGCATATTCAATGGCTTCGACATGGTCGTAAATCTGCACCGACACGACGCGAGTTTGATTCGGTATGTTTCCCCCGACCATCAGGACCACGCCGAATTCACCCACGGTATGCGCAAAGCCCATCACGGTGGCCGTCAGGTATCCAGGGCGGGCCAGTGGCATCACCACGCTGAAAAATGTATCAAGAGGCGAGGCCCGCAGCGTTGCGGCCGCTTCCATGGGCCGATCGCCGATGGCCTCAAAGGCGTTTTGCAGCGGCTGCACGACGAACGGCAGCGAGTAAAACACCGATGCCACCAGCAGTCCCCAAAACGTAAATGGCAGCACGCCCCAGCCCAGCGCCTGTGTGACCTGACCTAAGGGCCCGTTCGGCCCCATCCCCACG
>JBKJZS010000437.1:0-2777 GCA_046714915.1 Polaromonas sp.
GACAAAGGGCAAGGCGTGCCTGAGGCCATGGTTGGCCGCCAGCGCCGAGGACAGCGTGGTGTTGGGCCCGGGCGAAAAGCTCATGGCCGTGGCCAGCACCAGCAGTGCGGTGAATTCAGCGGCGGTCATGAAGTTAAAAGAAAGCTTGCTTGCCAGTTCATAAATCAGACTTTAAGGTTCAGCGGTACTGGTCGCGCGACATGGAGCAAGCCGGCAAGAAGTGCGCTCCCGGTGATGAAAAACCGCGTCTAATCCTACAAGACGCGGCGCGGGACCATCACAGCACAGTGGATCATCCCTAAAAAGTGGGCGAAATGTTGCACCCCGGGGGAACTCCCAAGTCGGATGATCCTCTGGTCGTGGTCTGCCCTGATCTGCCGGGCAATCAGCGCAAAAAAAGCTTCACCCGTAAATTGACCGGACCTATCGAATCGAGGCAACCATGACAATTCAAGGCTTCACCGTAACGCATGCCGCAGACGCGGTCTTTGAGCGGGGTCTTCGCTCTTTCTTCGAGTACCGTGATTTAGGCATCAGGCAGGCGACCGACGGGCGCGTGGCTGCGCACGTCATTCGCGCGGCTGCAGGCGCGAACTTTTCAGGCCAGGCGCATCGGCATCAAACGAGTTTTCAGCTGGTTTATGTGCTCAAGGGCTGGATCGAGTTTGAGTATGAAGGCCAGGGTATCGTGCGGCTCGAGGCAGGCTCTTGCGTCCACCAGCCGCCCGACATTCGTCATTGCGAGGTGGGGCACAGCGACGACGTTGAACTGCTGGAAATAGTGATGCCAGCCGATTTCAGCACCGAAGAAGTGGCTTCCGTGGAAGGCTGAGCCTGTGCAAGCTGCGGCGCAGTCGCTACTCCGCGTTTATAAGCATTTTAAGCCTGCAGCCCAATAAATTAGGGCGCCAGCAGCTATTGAATCAATAGCAAAATTGAACGGAGACTGCAGCGCAAGTTGCGGGACTTATCAGAGGGCGATTGGCAAGCAGAGGTCACCCAGCGTGCCTGCTGAGGCCAAGCCCGCAAACTTTTCAGCAACTGATGCGCCCCGGCACTGGCAGCGCTTTGAAACCGACTGACTGTCACGTCACGGGAGTGAGTTTTAATCCCCTCAAAGGTCCCGCTGCCAGAAGAAAGCCATACGCCGTGAACTCCCTTGAGCTGAAAATTCCGCCCGTACTTCTGGTACTCGGCATCGCGCTGGCGATGTGGCTGGTGTCGCGGGTAACGCCGTCGCTGGATGTGCCGTGGGTGCTTCGCACCGGTGCTGCTCTCTGGCTGGCTCTTGTCGGCCTGGGTGTTGCCGTAGCCGGCGTGGTTTGCTTCAACCAAGCCCAAACCACGGTAAGCCCCACCCGGCCGACGGCGGCGTCCTCGCTTGTCGATGGCGGAATCTATCGCAGGACCCGCAATCCGATGTATCTGGGACTGGCGCTTTTGCTGCTGGCCTGGGCGGTGTACCTTTCAAACCTGCCCGCCCTGTTGTTCCTGCCGGTCTTTATTCTCTTCATCAACCGCTTTCAGATCGTTCCGGAAGAACGCGCGCTGTCGTCCTTGTTTCAGGGCCGGTACGCCGCCTACAGGAAGCGCGTTCGCCGGTGGCTGTGACGCTGACTTTTCAGAGCGGAACCCGCAGCAGACCTGCAAATCCGAAATTCGCCCCGCTTGACTTGTAAGACGCGCACAATCTCGGACTGTTCATTCCTCAATCTATCCATCGCCCTCAGCATAAGGAACCGCGTCATGCCGCTTGTCGTTTTCAACCAGAAAGGTGGCGTAGGCAAGTCCACCATCACCTGCAATCTGGCCGCCATCAGTGCCAGCCAGGGTCTGCGTACCCTGGTCATTGACCTCGATCCTCAGGGCAACTCCAGCAGCTATTTGCTGGGGACGCAGGCCAGCGAGGATCAACCCAATGTAGCGGGGCTTTTTGAATATTCGCTGGGCTACAGCTTTCGCAGCGTGCCGCCGGCCGAGTTCATCGTGGCCACACCGCACGCGCGGCTGCATCTGATGCGGTCGAGCCCGGCCCTAAATGAACTGCAGACCAAGCTGGAGTCGCGCCAGAAAATCTACAAGCTGCGCGAGGCGCTGCAGCAGCTGGCCACCGTCTACGAGCGCATCTACATCGACACCCCGCCGGCGCTGAATTTCTACACCCGCTCGGCCCTGATCGGCGCACGCGCCTGCCTGATCCCGTTTGACTGCGACGACTTTTCCCGCAAGGCGCTGTACACCCTGATGGACAACGTGCAGGAAATCAGAGCCGACCACAACCCCGACCTGGTGATCGAAGGCATCGTGGTCAACCAGTTCCAGGCGCGTGCCAACCTGCCCCAGCGCCTGGTCAACGAACTGATAGCCGAAGGCCTGCCGGTGCTGCAGCCCTACCTGCCGTCCTCGGTGAAAATCCGCGAATCCCACGAACAGTCACTGCCCATGATTTACATGGAGCCGAACCACAAGCTGACGCTGGCGCTGGTGGCTTTGCATGGGGTGTTGCGGGGCGGGGAGGTCAAAGCGGCTGAGAAAATTAAGCGCCGGGCCTGACAAGGGCGCAGTAAATTACCAACCAACCAGTCATTCACTTCCGTCATTGCGAGCGTAGCGCGGCAATCCGCGGCAGCGATTTCCGGGCGATGGATCGCCACGGCCTGCGGCCTCGCGATGACGAAGGGATTCGGGGACTTTTGCCGTCCCCAAGCTTTCGGCGGTGTTGAAGCGGTGCTTGCCAAATAGGTCCGCTCCAGCAAGGTTTTTCTGCCGCCTATGAG
>JBKJZS010000438.1:0-13436 GCA_046714915.1 Polaromonas sp.
TGCGCATGGGCACCAGCCGCGGCCCGATCCGCGAGGCCATTCGCATGCTCACGGGTCTGGGCATCGTCAAGGCAGTGGTCAACCGCGGTGTCTTCGTGCGGCAGATCTCGGTGCGGGAGATGCTGGAGATCTACGAGTTGCGGGCCCTGGTGTTCGGCTTTGCCGCTGAGCGCGCAACCGAGCATGTCAATGAGGAACACAAGCAACAGTTCGAGCAGTTGCTCGCGCAAATGGATGCCGCCTGCGACGCTGAAGACGCCGACCGTTATTACGACCTGAATCTGCAGTTCCACACCCTGATCCTGCGCTTGTCAAACAACCAGCGGGCCCACGAAACCTACGACGACTACGTCAAGGAACTGCACTTGTTCAGGCGCCGCTACTTCAATTCTCCCGGCAATATGCGCCGCTCCAACATCGAGCACCGGTCGATCTACGACGCCATCATCAAGGGCGCCAAGGCCAAGGCGAAATCAGCCGCCGAGCGCCATGTGCTGTCGGGCCGGCAGCGCCTGCTGGCCAGCATCGACGACAGCAGCCCCCTGTCCGGCCCCAGTCCGGCAGCTAGCGCACTGGGTAGAATGCGGGATTGGCCTCAAGCCCTGCGCTGACCACCGGCACCCGCAAGCCCTCCATCCCTGATCCAAAGACATGAAAACCATTACCGGAAGCATTGTTGCACTGGCCACTCCCCTGCATGAAGACGGCAGTGTTGACTACCCGACCCTGCGCAAGCTGGTGGACTGGCAAATTGCCGAGGGCACCGACTGCATCTGCGTGGTCGGCACCACGGGCGAGTCGCCGACGGTCAACGTCGAAGAACACTGCGAAATCATCCGTGTCTCGGTCGAACAGGCCCGGAAGCAGGGCGACAAGGCCGTGCCCATCATGGCCGGCTGCGGCGCCAATTCGACGTCGGAAGCGATTGAGCTGGCCCGCTTCGCCAAAAAAGTCGGTGCCGATTGCCAGCTGCAGGTCGTGCCCTATTACAACAAGCCGACGCAGGAAGGCCAGTACCGGCACTTCAAGGCCATTGCCGAAGCGGTCGATCTGCCCATGGTGCTGTACAACGTCCCTGGCCGCACGGTAGGCGACATGTTGCACGCCACAGTGCTGCGCCTGGCGCAAGTTCCCGGCATCGTCGGCATCAAGGAAGCGACCGGCAATATCGAGCGCGCCCAGTGGCTGATCAAGGAAGTTCCGGCCGGTTTTGCCGTCTATTCCGGCGACGACCCGACCGCCGTGGCACTGATGCTGTGCGGCGGGCAGGGCAATATCAGCGTGACTGCCAATGTGGCACCGCGGCTGATGCATGAGTTGTGTCTGGCAGCGATCGGCGGCGACAGCCGCAGTGCGATGAAAATCCAGCTGCGGCTGTTGCCACTGCACAAACACCTGTTCGTGGAAGCCAACCCGATTCCAGTTAAGTGGGCGATGGCCCGCATGGGGCTTTGCGGTGGGACGTTGCGCCTGCCGATGACACCACTCGAAACAGCCAATGAAGTCACGGTAGAAAACGCGCTGCGCGTTTGTGGCCTGATCTAATTTTTAAGGACCTCAAGTCATGACATTGCACACGTACACCGACTCCAGTCTTGTAACCGCACCTCGGTTTGCGGCAACGCTGCTGACCTTGGTAGCCGCGCTATTCCTGTCCGGCTGCTCCTCTCTGGGTGAAGCCCTTCAGGGCGACAAGGTTGACTACAAATCCGCCGCCAAAGGGACTTCGCTGGATGTGCCGCCCGACCTGACCCAGCTATCGCGCGACACCCGTTACGTGGTGCCGGGCACCGCCGTCACAGCCAGCGGCTACCAGGTCGGCCAGACCACCCAGTCCGTGCCGACCGCGGCCACGGCGATCGGTGATGTGCGGATTGAACGCGCGGGCAGCCAGCGTTGGCTGGTGGTGAACCGCCCTGCCGACAAATTGTGGGCTCCGGTGCGCGAGTTCTGGCAGGAAAGCGGCTTTCTGATGGCGCTTGACCAGGAAAACCTGGGCATCATGGAAACCGACTGGGCGGAAAATCGTGCCAAGCTTCCGCAAGACTTCATCCGCGCCACGCTGGGCAGGCTGCTCGACAGCCTCTACTCCACCGGCGAACGCGACAAGTTCCGCACCCGGCTGGAGCGCACGCCGACCGGTGGCACCGAGATTTACATCAGTCACCGCGGCATGGTGGAAACCGTCACGGAGAGCCGCACCACGGGTCCTGTGAAATCAGGCGACGGCACTGTCTGGCAGCCGCGTCCAGCCGATCTCGAACTCGAAGCAGAATTCCTGCGCCGACTGATGGTCAAACTGGGCGTGAGCCAAGAGCAGTCCAAAGCGCTGGTGGCCAGCGGCACGTCCCGGCAGACCGCGCGCGTCACGACTGTCGACAACGTGCCCGTGGTTCAGATCGACGAAGGATTCGAGCGCTCCTGGCGTCGGGTCGGGCTGGCGCTGGACCGCACCGGTTTCACCGTCGAAGACCGTGACCGCGCGCAAGGCACTTATTTCGTGCGTTACGTAGAGCCTACCGCCGACAAGAAACAACCTGGCTTCTTAAGCAAGCTGTTCAGTGGCTCATCGGCGGGGGTCGCCCCCCTAAAATACCGGATTGCCGTACGCAGCCAGGGGGAGGCGACCACCGTGTCAGTGCTTAACGCGCAGGGCAGCCCGGAAACATCGGCCAACGCCCAGCGCATCGTGCAAGTCATTGCTGACGACCTGAAATAAGGCTCTCCCAGATCGATACGGAGCAGCAGTCCCGGTGTTGCGGTTTAAAAGCCTGGGCAGCGGCAGCGCCGGCAACGCTACCCTCGTCGAAGCGAAGGGCAGCAATGCGTTTCGGCTGCTGGTGGATTGCGGTCTCGGGCTCAAGCAGCTCTCCTTGCGGCTTGGCGACGCCGGACTGGTCGATGAGGACATAGATGCCATCTTCATCACGCACGAGCACAGCGATCACATTGGATGCACGTTCCAGTTTGCGCGGCGCTACCGGGTGCCCGTCTGGATGAGCCGTGGAACGTATGAGGGCATCGGCTCGCCCGACTTCGACGGCCTGCTCCAAATCGCACGCGACGGCGACGCCATTGACCTGGGTGATCTGCAGATCACCCCTTTTACGGTACCGCATGACGCACGCGAACCTTTGCAGCTGACCTGCACGGATGGTGCGACAAAGCTGGGCGTTCTGACCGACCTCGGCCATGCCACAGCTCACCTGCTGACCCATCTGGCTCAATGCGATGGCTTGCTGCTCGAGTGCAACCACGACAGCGAGTTGCTGACCCAGTCGACCTATCCGCCTTTTCTCAAGCGGCGTGTGGGAGGCCTGTACGGCCATTTATCCAACACCAGCGCTGGCGCGATTGCCCGCTCGGTGGTTCACAATGGCCTGAGGCATCTCGTGGCGGCACATCTGAGCGAGCAAAACAACCGCCCCGAACTCGTCCGTCAGGCCCTGTCTGATGCGCTGGGCAGCTGCGCCACCGAGGTGGTAATTGCAGACGCTGGTGCAGGCACACGGTGGCTGACAATTTGAGTTCGTTCCCGCCCAAAGCCAGACAAGATCCCAGCTTCTCCAACACCATGCAGGCGGCAAATGTGCCAAACATAAAAAAAGCCGCCCGAAGGCGGCTTTTTAGCAAGCAGAAGAAATTACTTCTTCGCAGCGCTGGCAGCCTGCATCGCTGCGTCAGCGGCGCCAGTCGCGGCAGTGGCGGCGGCGCCAGCGGCTGCGGCGGAACCGGCAGCAGCAGTCGCGGAACCGGCAGCAGCAGACGCGTCAGCTGAGGGCGCTGGAACAACCACGACTGGTGCAGGCGTCACAACGATGGGGGCGGGAGCAGCGGCTTCTTCTTTTTTACCGCAGGCAGCCAGGGCAACAGCGGCAACGATGGCGGCCAATACGAGGGACTTGTTCATTTATAGGTTCCTTGATGAATGAGAGAAAACAATTTCCGGAAATTGTCAAAAAAAAACCCAAATCGAACGATTCGAGTTTTTGTTGACCAGGTGAAAGGACTCGAGCTCTTCCTACCCAACTCATGATTATATGCGGGTTTTCACGACCCTAGAAACCGTGAATTGACAAAATACAACGCGACACATCAGCCACCGGCCCCACCGCCTCCAGCCTTCAAACGGCATCAAATGCCCAGCGTGGTCGCAGCAAAAGCCGGGCCGCTTCTCAGCAGTTTTTCCGCCAGCCGTTCTTTCAACGCCACTCGCCGTGCGGCGTCCGATCCCGCGATACCTGTGCTGTGCACCCGGTCCAGGCGCTCAAACACCCAGGCGGGACTCCAGAATGCGCTCGGGAGGTCGCCTGCCGCCATTGAGGCGCAGCCGCGGCATTCAACAATGTGCGACCAGGTGCGGCGCCAAGTCACGAAACGTGCATGCCGACGCGTCACTTCATCATAGTTATGCGCCAGCATGGTCAGCTTGCGGCCGGATTTTGACCAGTCGTTCAGGGCTTGCGCCACGAGACGTTCGCCCAGAGGCCAGTCCTCAAAGCTGGCGTCGCACAAAATAATTTCTTGCCAGCCCTGCACGGCGGCTGCAGCAAATGCTTGCCGAATCAGCGCTGCAAACTCCGAACGGCCTTCAAAACGCCCTTGCAGCAGCGCTGGCGACAAAAGCGCTGGCGATTGATTTTTATCCATCGGTACTCTCCCGTTGTCAACACACTTCATTGCACGTTGTTGCCAGCCCCTCCGGTCGAAGCCTGCGGATGCGCCAACCACCCGGCCTCATGCCAGTCTGCCAGCAAAACCAGTGCCGACGGACTGCCCTGATGCAGATCAGCCGCCTGGAGGCAGCGCTGGTCCGCCAGGCGCCGTATCAGGCTTGCATCGGACCCTTTGGCGCGGTAGCTCTCTCCATTGATGAACACATGATGGGCGTCATACATCATCCGGGTGCGCGGATCAAGACACAGGCCACTGGCGTGGCGAGGGTGCCAGGTCCCGGTCGGGCCTTCAAACCACACCGAAGGCTTGGGTTCGGTCATGAATTCGCCCAGCGCACAGGCCAGCGCCAGCGGATCTTTCAGTACACCGTGCACCGCCTTCTGCGCAAACTCAATCAGGCTGCTGGGCAATGCGGCCGGCGTGGCAGTTGCGGCCTGGCTCGGATCGCGGTAGGGAAGCTTGCTGGTCCCGCCTTCCGCATCGCCACAAAAATCCGCCAGACGCTGCAACAGTTCAGCAGCCAGCTCGGACTGCCTGGGCGCCCGAAATCCGATGGAATAAGTCATGCAGTCGGCCGCCTTGCCATCTTCGCTTCGGCAAGGTTCCGCCAAACCGTCGTGGGCGTAACGCGGCGGCAGGTAGAGCATGTCACCCGCCTCCAGCACAAACTCCTGCTCGGGCTCGAAGTTTTTCAGGATTTTTAGCGGCACGCCTTCTTGCAGGGTCAGGTCTTTTTGTCTGCCAATCTTCCAGCGGCGGCGGCCGCTGGCCTGCAACAAGAACACGTCGTAGCTGTCGAAATGCGCGCCGACGCCACCGCCTGCAGTGGCAAACGAAATCATCAGGTCATCCAGCCGCGCGTCGGGAACAAAACGAAAATTTTGCATCAAATCATGGGCGCGCCGTTCGTGCAGGTCCACCCCCTGCACCAGCAGGCTCCAGCCGGGCGTCGCCAGAGCTGGCAGGCTGCGCGGCCCGAACGGGCCCTGCTTCATGCGCCAACCTTTGGCATGTTGGAGCACGAGGCGCGACTCCACCTGCGGCTGCACAGCGAGCTTGAAGAGTTCCGCACGGCTGATCACAGGCTTGAAGCCAGGGATGGCCTGGCGCACCAGCAAGGGCTTTTTCTGCCAATGGCGGCGCATGAACTGCGAGGGGGTTAAACCGGCAAGCAGGGCAAGAGGTTGATTTATATCCATGGGACAATTGTCGGATGAAAATCACCCCGCAATGCGTCGTTGCCCTTACCTGGACGCTGAAAGATACCTTGGGCGAAGTGCTGGATGAACTCGATGAACCGGTCGATTTTTTGCTCGGCGGAGAGGATCTTCTCGCCAAAATTGAAGAGTGCCTGCAAGGCCACGAAGCAGGCGAAGCCATGGAACTGCACCTGGAGCCGGAAAACGCATTTGGCGACTATGACGAAAACCTGGTTTTCCTGGAACCCCGCAAGCTGTTTCCAGTCGAGCTGGAGGAAGGGATGACCTTTGAAGGTGCCGCCTTGCCTACCGGGTGCTCAACCGACATACCGCCGGCGCTAATTTATACCGTCACCGAAATTTACCCCGAGCATGTCGTGCTCGACGGCAACCATCCACTGGCAGGCATAGCAATCCGTTTGAACTTGAAAGTCGAATCGGTGCGAGAAGCCAGCGAAGAAGAAATCGGGCGAGGCACCCTGGGAACCGGTTTTTTCAGACTCGAACCGCAGGCACCCGGCAACAATACCCTGCACTGACACTTTCAGTCATAGAAAAAGCCGGTCAACCCCCTGACGGAAGCTACCGGCTTCGCATGCTGAAGAAGCGGACCTTACAGGATACGGTACAACTGGTTATTTTCTATCTTGACCCGGTCGCCGATACGCAGCTCACCAAACGACGGCACGTCATAGGCGCGAAATACTCCGTTGTCGAGCTGGACCGAGACGCGATACCTTTCGCTAACACTGGTGTTTCGGCTCTTTTCAATGGCATTGCCGGCAACAGCGCCACCGACCGCACCGAGCACTGTGGCGACATCCCGACCGCTACCGCTGCCGATCTGCCGACCAACAACCGCGCCGGCCACGCCGCCGACTACCGCGCCAACGCCAGAGCCCGTGCCTTGCTCCTGCGTGCGAAGGACTTCCACATTGCTAACACGCCCATACTCCACGTAATTGCTCTGCTGGTTCTGGGTCGGGTAAGACGATGCGGGGTAGGTCGAAGACGGGTAAGTCGACATTGGCCTCTGTGAGCCCATGGGAGTGGTGCCGCAGGCGACCAGGCCAGCCAGCACAAGCACCGAAGACGTGACAGAAATAAAGCGGGAAGTGTTGCGCATAAAAATCTCCTGTGAATAAAGTTCATGGGAGCCTTGCTTCATCCACTCACTCCGAGAAGCGAGCAGACTTCCAAAAGCGCTGAAGCTCTCAGAGTTTTATTACAAGCGCCCCACCTCAAGCTCGGGGTGGGGTGTGAGGCTGTCCGGGCGTGGGAGCTCGCTATCGGGGGATGTAGGAAAAGCCTGACACCGGCTGCCGCTGGATGCGAGGCCGCCGACTCAGGCTTTGCCGGTCGAGCCGTAGCCACCTTCGCCGCGCTGGCTGGCGGCAAAATCATCAACCACATGAAACTCGGCCTGCACTATCGGCACGATCACCAGTTGCGCAATACGCTCCATCGGCTCAATAGTGAAGGGGACATCGCTGCGATTCCAGGCGCTGACCATCAGCTGGCCCTGGTAATCGCTGTCAATGAGCCCGACCAGGTTGCCCAGCACAATGCCGTGTTTGTGGCCCAGCCCCGAGCGCGGCAGGATCATGGCAGCGTAGTTCGGGTTGTGCAGGTAAATCGCAATGCCGGCCGGCACCAGTTGCCACGCGTTCGGCTGCAAGGTCAGCGGCTCGCTCAGGCAGGCTCGAAGATCCAGCCCGGCGCTGCCGGGTGTTGCGTACGCAGGCAGATTTCCGCGCAGCCGGTCGTCGATGATTTTGACGTCGATTTTCATGTCACTTTCCGTTGTTTGAATTCTTTGGCAGGCCCGCCCGGACCGTTCACGCCAAGCCCCGCAGCAAGTGGGACCCAGTTCTTCCACACCTGTAGCCCAGCCAGACGGCAACGCCGATCATCAACCGGATAGAGAGGGAAGCCGCCTGGGGAACCCGTACAGCAATCCACGCGACCAGCACCCATTTTCCCACCGCCGCCACAGATAAGCCGGCAGCCTGATGCAGCGCTGCGTCCTTTGCCGCGGCCTGAGGCGCCGTTGAACCCGCATTGAGCGTTGCGCCCTGAACTGGCTTGGGCTTGACAGCCGCCTGTTCAACCTGGGCAGCCGTGACCGGTTTGGCGTGCAGTCGCTCGGTATAACCGGCCAAGTCACCGTCGCTCGGGATGCCAGAAGAACACTCCATCCGTCTCACTGCGCCGACTTTACTCTGCCGGCAATGTTCGTCACCAGTTGACGCGCCAGCGACAGCTTGGAGGCGCGCGCCAATTCCCTGCTGCCCCCGGCATCGACCAATAACAAGGCATTGTCATCGCGGCCAAAAGTGGCCGGGCCGATGTTCCCGACCAGTAGCGGCACATCCTTGCGCTTGCGCTTGGCCTGGGCGTTGCCTTCAAGGTCGTGACTTTCAGCGGCAAAACCGACGCAAAACAGCTCGCCCGTCCGGGCTCTGGGCGATTGCGCCAGCATTGCCAAAATGTCAGGGTTCTCGATAAAACTCAAATGGGGAGCTTGGCCGGAACCGTCTTTTTTGATCTTGCGGTCGGCGGAGCTGGCCGGGCGCCAGTCCGCCACGGCTGCAGTTGCTATAAAAATAGTAGCTGTCTGCGCATATTGCACAACGGCTTCAAGCATATTTTGTGCTGATCTGACATCGATGCGCGTGACGCCCCTTGGGGTCGGCAGGCTGACCGGTCCAGCCACCAGCGTGACCTGCGCCCCCGCCTCGTGGGCCGCGCGGGCCATCGCAAACCCCATTTTTCCGCTCGACAGATTGGTGATTCCGCGCACCGGATCAATTGCTTCGTAAGTTGGGCCGGCCGTGACCAGCACCTGCTGGCCGGCCAGCACTTTCGGTGTGAAAAAGGCAACGATGTCCTCCAGCAGTTCGGGCGGCTCAAGCATGCGCCCGTCGCCGGTTTCGCCGCAAGCCTGAAAGCCGGTGCCCACACCCAGAATGGTGGCACCGTCAGTCTGAAGCTGGGCCATGTTGCGCTGGGTCGCCGGATGCGCCCACATCTCGCGGTTCATTGCTGGCGCAATCAGCAACGACACCTTGTCAATCGGCCGCGCCAGGCACATCAGGCTAAGCAGATCGTCGGCCCGACCATGCAGCAGTTTGGCCATGAAGTCGGCGCTGCAGGGGGCCACCAATATCGCGTCGGCCTCGCGGCTCAGATTGATGTGCGCCATGTTGTTGGCTTCGCGGCTGTCCCACTGGCTCGTATAGACGGTGCGGCCACTGAGGGCCTGCAGCGTGACTGCTGTGATGAACTGCTCGGCAGCCTCCGTCATCACCACCTGAACGGTGGCGCCCTGCTTGATCAAGGCGCGGCACAACTCGGCCGCTTTGTAGCAGGCCACGCCGCCGGACAGGCCCAGCACGATGTGTTTGCCCGACAAATCACCGCCTGGGTCGCGGCCTGGTTCGTTTGCGTGCATCGTCATGCTCCGCAATGTAGCAGGAGCCGGCGCCATTGTCCGAGCGCGGGCCGGTCGAGGCGTGTGCGAAGCATCGATGTGAGGACTTATTTTTCCAGCCTGGCCGAAAAGGATCATGCGCAAGCCCCGAGGTCGGGTTTCAACCCAGGCCGGGTCCGCGGACTCGAAAAGATAGACGACCCAAAGGGATCCATTTAATCGTCGAATTGAACGGCGTCCAGACCGTCAGCATTCAAGACAGCAAGTTCGCCAGCGGACGAGGGCGTGGGCGCAGCGGCAGAAAAACGCGCCGTTTCATGTTTTGGCCGACGGCTGTCATGCAGCCACCCGTATAATCCTCGTTTACCACCTATGCGAACTTGAGGTTCGTACCTGACATGACCAAATTTGTCTTCGTCACCGGCGGTGTGGTGTCCTCCCTGGGCAAGGGAATCGCCTCAGCCTCCTTAGCTGCGATCCTTGAATCGCGAGGCCTCAAAGTCACTTTAATCAAGCTCGATCCCTACATCAATGTCGACCCGGGCACGATGTCGCCCTTCCAGCACGGCGAGGTGTTTGTGACAGAGGACGGCGCAGAAACCGACCTGGACCTGGGCCATTACGAGCGTTTTGTCGAAACGCGCATGCGCAAGGCCAACAACTTCACGACCGGCCAAATCTACCAGAGCGTGCTTGAAAAAGAGCGTCGTGGCGACTACCTCGGCAAAACCGTGCAGGTCATCCCGCACGTCACCAACGAAATCCAGGACTTCATCAAGCGCGGTGCCGGCTATGACACGCCCCAGGCAGTGGACGTGGCCATTGTTGAGATTGGCGGCACAGTTGGCGACATCGAGTCGCTGCCTTTTCTTGAAGCCGTGCGCCAGATGAGCCTGCGTATGGGTGCCAACAACACCGCTTTTGTGCACCTGAGTTATGTGCCGTGGATTGCCGCCGCCGGCGAGCTTAAAACCAAACCCACTCAGCACACCGCCAAGCAGCTGCGCGAAATTGGCATCCAGGCCGATGTGTTGCTGTGCCGCGCCGATCGCCGCATCCCCCGTGAAGAGCGCGAAAAGATTTCACTATTTTCCAACGTCCCCGAGTGGGGCGTGATCTCGATGTGGGACGTGGACATCATTTACAAAGTGCCCCGCATGCTCCACGAACAGGGCCTGGACGGGCTGATTTGCGACAAGTTGCGATTGAACACCCCCCCCGCCAACCTGAAACGCTGGGACGACCTGGTCTACGAGACCGAACATCCGCAATACGAAGTCAACATTGCGATGGTCGGCAAGTACGTGGACCTTTCCGACAGCTACAAATCTCTCAATGAAGCGCTGCGTCACGCCGGCATGAAGAACCACGCCAAAGTCGTCATTGACTATGTCGATTCGGAATCCATCACGCCCGACAACGTTTCACGCCTGGCCAAGTTCGACGGCATTTTGGTGCCCGGCGGATTTGGCAAGCGCGGCATTGAAGGCAAAATCTGCGCAGCTCGTTTTGCCCGCGAGAACAAGGTGCCCTACCTCGGAATCTGTCTGGGCATGCAGGTGGCCACCATTGAGTTTGCACGGCACGTGGCCGGCCTCACGGACGCCAACAGTACCGAATTCGCGCCCGACAGTCCGAACCCGGTGATTGCACTGATCACGGAGTGGAAAGACGAAGACGGCACCATCAAGACCCGTAACGAGCAGTCCGATCTGGGCGGAACGATGCGGCTGGGTGCACAAAGTTCAGACGTTTCCAAAGGAACGCTGGCGCACAAGATTTATGGCGACGTGGTGACCGAGCGGCACCGGCACCGCTACGAAGCCAATGTTCACTACCTGGACAAGCTGCGCGAGTCCGGCCTGGTGATCTCTGCGCTGACACAGCGCGAGCATCTGACTGAAATTGTCGAATTGCCGGAAAACGTCCACCCCTGGTTCATCGGCGTGCAGTTTCACCCTGAATTCAAGTCCACACCGTGGGACGGCCACCCCCTGTTCAATGCCTATGTGAAAGCGGCACTGGACCACCAGGCGGCTGGAAAAATTTTGAAAGTGGTTGCTTAAATGAAGTTATGCGGTTTCGACATCGGCCTTGATCGGCCGTTTTTCCTCATCGCCGGCCCTTGCGTCGTGGAGTCTGAGCAACTGCAAATGGACACGGCGGGCACGCTGAAGGAAATCACGGCGTCGCTGGGTATTCCCTTCATCTTCAAGTCCAGCTACGACAAGGCCAACCGCTCCAGCGGCACCAGTTTTCGCGGTCCCGGCATGGGCAAGGGCCTGGAGATTCTGGCCAAGGTCAAACGGGAGCTGGGCCTACCCATCCTGACCGATGTGCATTCGGAGAGCGAGATTGCGGCCGTAGCCGCAGTGGTGGACGTTCTGCAGACGCCGGCTTTCCTGTGCCGCCAGACCGACTTCATTCATGCGGTGGCGCAATCGGGCAGGCCGGTTAATATCAAAAAAGGCCAGTTTCTTGCACCGGGTGACATGAAAAACGTCATCGACAAGGCGCGCGCTGCGGCGCGCGAAAAAGGGCTGAACGAAGACAGCTTCATGGCCTGCGAACGCGGCGCCAGTTTTGGCTACAACAATCTGGTATCCGACATGCGCAGCCTGTCCATCATGCGAGAGACCGGCGCCCCGGTGGTGTTCGACGCCACGCACTCGGTGCAGTTGCCAGGCGGCAACGGCACCAGCAGCGGTGGTCAGCGCGAAATGGTGCCAGTGCTGGCGCGAGCTGCAGTGGCCGTCGGCATTGCTGGCCTGTTTATGGAAACCCATCCGGACCCGGCCAAGGCCATGAGCGACGGCCCGAACGCCGTTCCCCTGAAACACATGAAGGCCCTGCTTGAAACGCTGCTTGAACTGGATCGCGTGACCAAGAAAAACGGCTTTCTGGAAAATGATTTCAATTGAACCTATTGGAGATGCTATGACCGCCGCTTACGTCATTGTCGACATGCAAATTACCGACATGGAGCAGTACAAACAGTACATGGCTGTGGCGCCTGCCGCCGTGGCTGCAGCCGGCGGCGAGTATTTAGTGCGAGGGGGCCGATGTGAAACGATGGAAGGCCAGTGGCAGCCAGGCCGTATTGCGATGCTGCGTTTTCCCAACTACGAGGCAGCCAAAGCCTTTTACGATGGCGAGATGTACCGCGCAGCGCGGGCCAAACGCCTCGGAGCCGCCGAATTTTTTAATATGATTTTGGTCGAGGGCGTAGCCGCCCCGGTCTGAAACCTCGGTCTACTTCTTAAGGAAAATAATGAGCGCAATCGTTGATATCGTCGGCCGCGAAATCCTGGACAGTCGTGGCAATCCCACCGTTGAATGCGACGTGCTGCTGGAGTCCGGCGTGATGGGCCGCGCAGCAGTGCCCTCGGGCGCTTCCACCGGTTCGCGCGAAGCCATCGAGCTGCGCGACGGCGACAAATCACGCTACTTGGGCAAAGGCGTGCTCAAGGCGGTGGAACACATCAACACCGAGATCTCCGAAGCCGTGCTGGGCCTGGACGCCAGCGAGCAGGCCTTTCTGGACCGCACGCTGATCGACCTGGACGGCACCGACAACAAATCGCGCCTGGGCGCCAATGCCATGCTGGCCGTCAGCATGGCCGTGGCACGGGCTGCCGCCGAGGAAGCCGGGCTGCCGCTGTACCGCTACTTTGGGGGCAGCGGCGCAATGCAGATGCCGGTGCCGATGATGAACGTCATCAACGGCGGCGCCCACGCCAACAACAACCTGGACCTGCAGGAGCTGATGATCATTCCCGTCGGTGCACCGAGCTTTCGCGAAGCCGTGCGCTATGGCGCAGAAGTGTTTCATGCGTTGAAAAAAATCATCCACGACAAAGGGATGAGCGTGGCCGTCGGCGACGAAGGTGGCTTCGCCCCCAACCTGCCTAACCACGAAGCCGCGATCCAGATGGTTCTTGACGCCATCGACAAAGCCGGCTTTGTCGCGGGCGAGCAGATTGCGCTGGGCCTGGACTGCGCCGCCTCCGAGTTTTACAAGGACGGAAAATACGTTCTGGCGGCCGAAGGCCTGAGTCTGGACGCCGTCGAGTGGACCAACATTCTGGCCACCTGGGTCGACAAATACCCCATCATCAGCATAGAGG
>JBKJZS010000439.1:0-6704 GCA_046714915.1 Polaromonas sp.
TCACACGCTCCTGCGTGAACACCAAAGAAATGGTGAAGATGGAAGACGGTCGCGAACTGCCCCTGTACAAGCTCGATACGTCCAGCGAGTCACACCCGTTTTACACCGGCACGCAAAAATCCGTGGACAACATGGGTGGCCGTGTTGAAAAATTCCGCAACCGATTTGGCAAAACCCCCGCCAAAGACGTGACTGTAGACGCCGCCACGTAATCTCCGACAAATTTCTCCAGCGAAATCATAAAAACCACCCTGAAATTCAGGCTGCTTTTTTTTGGCCCAAAATTGCATTCATTCCGCTCACCGCTGACCAAACTTGAATAAACCCTCGCCAGCCATCATTGCCCAGTCAGCGGTTCGCCGGCTGCCCCGGCTGGCACTGCTACTCTTTTGCCTGGCGTATGTCCTGCCCGGATTCCTGGGCCGCGGGCCCTGGAAAAATGCCGACCTCGCCGCGTTCGGCACGATGCGCGAGCTGGCCG
Organism: Polaromonas sp.; assembly: GCA_046714915.1. Lineage (GTDB taxonomy): Bacteria > Pseudomonadota > Gammaproteobacteria > Burkholderiales > Burkholderiaceae_C > Polaromonas. The sequence goes on from JBKJZS010000439.1 coordinate 482, forward strand.
CCGGCAACACCAGCTGGCTGCATCCTCAACTGCTGGGGCAATCGGGCGAATTTGAAGCGCTGCTGCCTTACTGGCTGGGCGCCATGGCGATCAAGAGCCTGCCCTTTCTTGACCCCGCTTTTGCGGTGCGCGTCCCGTTTGGCCTGCTGCTGGCGATGACGCTGCTGGCCACCTGGTATGCCATCTATTACCTGGCGCGCAGCCCGCAGGCCCAGCCGGTGGCTTTCGCCTTTGGCGGCGAAGCCGGTCCGGTCGATTACGCCCGGGCCATTGCCGACGCCGGGCTGCTGGCCCTGATTGCCAGTCTTGGGCTGGCTCAGCTGTCGCATGAAACCACACCCGCTTTGGCACAACTCGGTTTCATGGCGCTGGTCTTTTACGCAATGGCGGCCAGCGCTTACCGCAGCGCTTACAAAATCGCCGGCCCTGCGCTGGGTCTGGCCTTGGGCTTGGGCGGACTGGCCCTGAGCGGCGCCCCCACCGTTGCCGTCCTGCTCGGCACCGGCAGCACGCTGATCGCCCTGAGCAGCACACAAAGCGCCGGGCCTGAAAAGTATCAGGCGCATGCCTGGCACTGGGTCCTGCTGACCGGCGTACTGACCCTGGCCGTGGCAGCGCTGTCTTACGGGCTGGATCTCTGGCGCTGGCGCATCAACATCCCTGGCCTGGAAAGCATGGCAGACCGCAATGAATGGCACAGTCTGGCACGTTTGCTGATCTGGTTCACCTGGCCCACCTGGCCGCTGGCGGCCTGGACACTGTGGCGCTGGCGCCAGCAACTCGCGAGCCGGCATGTGGCGCTGCCGCTGTGGTTTGCAGTCGTGGCGCTGGCTGCCACCGTGACCACCACCACCGCCACCGACCGCAGCTTGCTGCTGAGCCTGCCGCCGATGGCGGCACTCGCTGCGTTTGCGCTGCCCACGCTCCAGCGCAGCGTCGCGTCGCTGATCGACTGGTTCACCCTGCTCTTTTTCACGGGCTGTGCTTTCATCATCTGGGTGATCTGGATCGCGATGCAGACCGGCGTCCCGAGGCAGCCGGCAGCCAATGTCGCCAAGCTGGCGCCGGGCTTTGAGCCCAGCTTTTCATGGCTGGCGTTTCTTGCAGCAGTGCTGGCCACCCTGGCCTGGGCCTGGCTGGTCAAATGGCGAGCCGGTCGCCAACGCGCAGCGGTGTGGAAATCGATGGTGTTGCCTGCCGGGGGCGCCACACTGTGCTGGCTGCTGCTGATGACGCTCTGGTTGCCCTTGCTGGACTACGCACGCAGCTACGGGCCGCTGTCGCGGCAGCTGGCCGCCCGGGTAGACCCGAATGCCTGTGTTGAGGTCTATGGCCTGAACAGCGGTCAGGTGACGGCCTTTCAATACCATGGGCGGCTTGAGTTGCGCCAGGCCGCTGCCAAAGCAGCCTGTCCCTACCTGGTGGTCGATGCCGATGCGCAGAGCACCCTGAGCGATACCGTCGACATGCCCGAATGGGCTTTCCTGGCCACGCTGCGCCGACCCACGGACAAAAACGAAAACGTGTTGCTCTACAAACGGGTTAGCGTGGCTGCTCCTGAGCCGATGCCTGAGGTTGCACCAATCCTCCAGCGACCGTGAGCGAACTCAAAACCATTGGCCGACATGCCGGCACAGTGCTGGTCGGCCAGCTGGCGGTGATGGCGTTTGGTGTTGCCGATACGGTGATTGCCGGCCGTTACAGCGACCAGTCACTGGCGGCGCTGTCAGTAGGCTCGGCCATCTACATCAGCGTTTATGTCGGTCTGATCGGCATCGTACAGGCGCTGCTGCCGATCTGGGCCGAGCTCCACGGTGCGCGCCGCCATGCGGCGCTGGGCCGATCACTACGGCAAAGCCTGTACCTCTGTGGCTTGATCATGGCGGTCGGTATCGCTGCCCTGCTGTTCCCGGGGCCGCTGCTGCGCTGGGCGCAAGTGCCCGCAGCCATGCAGGACGACGTTCAGCGTTACCTGGCGGTGCTGGCAGCGGCGCTGATGCCGTCCCTGCTGTTTCGGATATACAGCACCTTCAACCAGGCGCTGGGTCGGCCCTTGCTCATCACCTGGCTGCAGGTGGGGGCGCTGCTGGTCAAAATTCCATTGTCGCTCTGGTGGGTAGCGGGTGGCGGTGGGCTGGAGCCCATGGGCGTGGTGGGCTGCGCCTGGGCCACGCTGGTGGTTAACTATGGACTGCTGCTGCTCGCCGTGATCATGTTGCGCACCCAGCCTTTGTACCGACCTTATCAACTCTGGCTAGCCATGGAAGCACCGAACTGGCGCCAGATTGGCGAGTTTGCCCGCCTGGGCATTCCCGGCGGCATGGCCTACCTGGTCGAGGTCACCTCTTTTACCTTGATGGCATTGTTCGTTGCGCGACTGGGTACCGTGGCCTCAGCCAGCCACCAGATCGCCGCCAGCGTGGCATCGGTGCTGTACATGATGCCGCTGTCGATAGCCATCGCCTGCAGCGCCCGGGTCTCTTTCTGGATTGGCGCGAGCCAGCCGGATCAGGCCCGACAGGTAGTTTGGATAGGCTTCAGGCTCACTGTCTTTTCTGCACTTACATCAGCTGCTGCTATTTTTGTAGCAAACTGGAGTCTGGCAACCCTTTATTCACACAACCCGGCGGTGATCGGTCTGGCCTCCGGCCTGCTGCTGTGGGTGGCCGTTTACCACCTGGCCGATGCAGTACAAGCCGTTTGCGCGTTTTTGCTGCGCTGCTACCGCATCACACTCCTACCCCTGATGCTGTACAGCGTTCTGCTCTGGGGTTTGGGCTTGCTTGGCGGCTATCACCTGGCGTATGGGGGACTCGGGCCTTACCCGGCGACCCAGTCCCCCGGAAGTTTCTGGGCTGCCAGTACGGTGGCCATCATGCTGGTCGCGCTGTGTTTATCGGGCCTGCTCTGGCATGCGGTCCGGCAAAGCCTGAGGGCCGATTCCAGGGCTAGAGCCGCCGCACCCGCGTAGCCGGAAAGACAATTGAAAACCGCGAGCCATGGCCGAGCTGGCTCTCAATGAGGAGCTCGGCGCCATGTCGCTGGGTCACATGTTTGACAATTGCCAGACCCAAACCCGTGCCACCGGTTTCGCGCGAGCGGCTGCGATCAATACGGTAGAAACGTTCAGTCAGGCGCGGCAAATGCTCCGAAGCAATTCCCGGCCCGCTATCCTGCACTTGAAACTCTCCACGGCCATCTTCCCAAAGCGTCCAGCTGACTCTGACCTGGCCTCCCTGCGGTGTGTAGCGAACGGCGTTGGTTACCAGATTCGACATCGCGCTAAGCAGCTCGTTTTGGACTCCCGCCAGTTGGCAGGCGGGTCCCGGTGCAAACTCAAGCCGGTGGCCTTGAGGGGCCAGCACGGCCGACAGGGCGCGCGCCTCCTGCTCGCATTGCGCCATCAAGGCGCTGATTGTTACCCAGTCGCTGGTATCGGGAAAGGGGCTGCCCTCGAGGCGGGACAGTGTGAGCAGGTCGTTAACCAGAGTTTCCATTCGCTGCGACTGCTGCGCCATCAAGCCCAAATAACGCCTGCGCTCAGAGTCCTTGAGCGGCAAAGTCTGCAAGGTTTCAATAAAACCTGAGAGCACCGTCAGCGGGGTACGAATTTCATGCGACACATTGGCCACAAAATCGCGGCGCATGGCTTCTGCAAGCTCGAGCGCGGTGATGTCCCGTGACAACAGCAATTTGCGGCCCTGACCGTAAGCGTGCAGATGAACGGCCAACTTCACCGGTCGTACAGGGGTGGAAAGACCGCCGGGGATCGCCACATCGTGGGAAAAATCACCGGCAGCGAGGTAGGCGGTAAAAGCGGGGTCACGCACCAGATTGGCAATGTGCTGCATGACATCACGTTTGGCATCAAATTTAAAATGCTGGGCCGCCGTCTGATTGCACCATTCAATCCGGCCATCGACGTCCAGTAGCACGACACCATTCGGCGAGGCCTGCATAGCGGACAAAAACTCGTTCAGCAGTGACTGGCTTTCCTGGTACTGACGATCACGGTTTTTCAGCAGCCGGAGGATTCGGTTGGCTACGTCGCCCCATACGCCGCCAGCGGAGGGGACAACGCCCGTTATCACACCTGGCGTTTCCGCGTTTTGCTCGGTTCGCAGCCACTTCAAGAGGCGAGTAAAGTGCAGGGTATCCAGCAAAAGCCATACAAAACCGGCCAGCAGCAGCCCGGGCTCCAAGCCGTCTTTGCCGGCCAGCCCCCAGCCGACACCCGACCCGAGCAGCAAGCAGGCTGCAAACGTAATCCAGCGACGGATCATGCGCGGGATTGTGTCGCAGCGGGTGCGGCGCCAGGCGTCAGCGATGTCAGCCGGTAGCCCGCGCCACGAACCGTTTCAACCATCGCACCGGCCGACCCCAGCGCTTCCCGCAGCCGTTTGACATGAACGTCAACGGTTCGCTCCTCAATAAAAACGTGATCGCCCCAAACTTTGTCGAGCAGCGTGCTTCGACTATGCACACGCTCGGCATGCTTCATCAGGTAGTGCAGTAGCTTGAACTCGGTTGGCCCCAATTTCAGCTCCTGGCCCCGGTACGAAATTCGGTGCGTCGCCGCATCGAGCAGGAGTTCGCCCACCGTCACACTGTCGTTGACCGATTCCGGCGCACGCCGGCGCAGCACTGCTCGGATCCGGGCCAGCAGTTCTTGCGTGGAAAATGGCTTGGAGATGTAGTCATCAGCACCAGCGTCCAGACCCGCCACCTTGTCTGGCTCATCACCTTTTGCCGTCAGCATTAAAATTGGAATGCCTTTGGTGCGAGGCTGCTTGCGCAAATGACGCGCAAGCGCCAGGCCGCTTTGCCCGGGGAGCATCCAGTCGAGCAAAATCGCATCGGGGAGCACCGCATCAAGCTCCCGCTGCGCCGCCACGCTGTCGCCGGCGATCACGGGCAAAAATCCGCCATGCGTGAGGTTTACCGCAACCAGCTCGGCAATCGCAGGCTCGTCTTCAACAATCAATACGCGTGGCAGATGTTTCATGGGAAATTTACTTGATTGCTGACTCAATCTGCTCCATCGAGGTATGCCGGACGTCGGTTCCCTTAACGATGTAAATGATGAACTCGGCGATGTTTTTGGCATGGTCACCGACACGCTCAATCGCCTTGGCCACAAACAACAAGTCCAGGCTCGCGGAAATGGTTTGCGGATCTTCCATAATGTAGGTGATGAGCTTTCGCACAAACCCGTCGAACTCCTGGTCAATCAGGTCATCCTCTTTAAGAATGGAAACGGCGACTGCGGTGTCGAGACGTGCAAACGCATCAAGCGCCTTGCGCAGCAAACCCGATGCCAGCTCCGCCGCAACGTTCAACTCGGACGAAGGCAAGGTGCGGGGCGCTCCGCTTTCAATGATGGACTTGACCATGCGGGCTATTTTTTCCGCCTCATCACCGGCGCGTTCAAGATTGGCCGTCGTCTTTGAAATCGCGATCAGCAGCCGCAAGTCACGCGCAGTAGGCTGGCGCCGTGCAATGATCGACGAGAGATCACGGTCAATATCGACCTCCATCGCATTGACCCGGGCTTCGGTCGCTATTACCTGGTTGGCTGTTTCAGCGCTGAACTGCGATAGCGCATAAATGGCATTGCGAATCTGGGACTCGACCAGCCCGCCAAGCTCCATCACGCGGGAAGACACGGTGTTGAGCTCGCTGTCAAACTGGGTCGATAGGTGTTTGTCGGGCATGATTTTCTCCTGATCTTTAATCAACCGAATCGGCCGGTAATGTAGTCTTCTGTTTCTTTGCGCTTGGGCTTGAAGAAGAGATCTTCGGTGGCACCGAACTCAATCAGGTCGCCCAAGTACATGTAGGCGGTGTAATCGCTGCAACGGGCCGCCTGCTGCATATTGTGCGTCACGATGACCACCGTGTAGTCCTTCTTCAGCTCTGCAATCAGCTCTTCAATTTTGGCGGTAGACAGCGGATCAAGCGCCGAGCAGGGCTCATCAAGCAACAGCACTTCCGGCTTGATCGCAATGCCCCGCGCAATGCACAGGCGCTGCTGCTGCCCCCCGGACAGGCTGGCACCGTTCTGGTTAAGCTTGTCCTTGACTTCGTTCCACAGCGCCGCCTTGCCCAGCGCCCATTCAACCCGTTCGTCCATGTCGCTGGAGCTCAGACTTTCGAACAGCTTTACACCGTAAGCAATGTTGTCGTAAATGGACATTGGAAACGGCGTCGGCTTCTGGAACAC
>JBKJZS010000440.1:0-12409 GCA_046714915.1 Polaromonas sp.
GCTTCAACACGGCCGTAAATCCGAAAGACCCTACATTTATCAAGGATATAGAAAAACAGCTGCTAGCCAAATAAATACTAATCAGTAGCAAGTTAACCAATAAGTATTTAAAACGCTCGTTAGCTTCCTAATCTATTCGCAGGCTCCCACGCGACGATGCTGAATGATTTCTGTTCTGGTAACAAATTTTTACCCCGATCCGTCCGAACGGCAGGGGAACTGTGTGCACGTCAGTCGGCTCCTATCAGCATCGGCATGGGACCTCAGACACCGTGTTGATCACACCCGTTTTTTGTTGCGAAGACTTCTGAGCCCTTGCGGTTCGGATGCAATCCCGGGGCGGTTCTCCTCCTCCTCCCTCCCTCCCTTGTTCGTGCCGGGGCGCTTCGCAGCATTTTTATCTTCCGACCGCTGAGATGGCGTTTTGCATCTCCAGCCCGTCGCAAGTAGCCATCGTCGGCTCCGGCATTTCGGGGCTGGCTTCAACGAGGCCGGCCTGGTCGAGTCCACCGCGACTACTGGGACGCGGTCGAAGAGCTGTATGAAAAGCTCCCGCTGGTCGGCGGCTTGATGCGCTGGCTCAAAAAACGCGCCAGCCACTGAGCGGCTGCGGCGGGCAAGGACTGGCGATTGCCCTAATTTTGATCAAAGCACAACGCGCGATGGGTGGCGGCGATGCCAGCATTCAATAACTGGGTCGGGCGCCAACTGCCTGCCGTTGCGGCGGGACTTCTGCCGGCTCAAGCGGTGAATTGAAAGCGCGGTGCAGCGCTCCCCGGGCGCTTTACCGCATGCCAACCCAGAACTCGGGCTGGCTGTAATTGTGCTTGAGAAAGTCTATCCACAAGCGCACCCGCAGGGGCAGGTGTTTGCGCTGGGGAAACACCGCGTAAATGCCGTTGGGCGGCGCGTCAAAGGCCTGTAGCACCGGCACCAGCTTGCCAGCGGCGATTTCAGCCTCTACTTCCCAGGTGCTGCGCCAGGCGATGCCGTAGCCGTCCATGCACCAGTCGTGCAAGACCTGGCCGTCGGAGCAATCGAGCGGGCCGCCTGGTTTGAGATGCACCGCATCGCCCCCGACCTGGAAGGCCCAGCCCCGGGTCTGCGACGCATCGCTGGACAAAGTCAGGCAGGCGAACTTGGCCAGCTCGGTGGGATGCTGCGGCGTGCCGTGGCGTTTTAGATAGTCAGGCGTGGCCACACACATGCGCCGGTTGTCAGCCATGCGTACGCTAACCAGCGAGGAGTCCGGCAAATCACCGACCCGCACCGCGCAGTCAAAGCCCTCGCCGGCCAGGTCCACCACCCGGTCGCTCAGGTTCAGCGAGATCGTTACATCGGCATGCAGTTCACGAAACCTGGGCACCAAAGGCGCGACGTGGCGGCGTCCAAAACCGGCCGGCGCCGTGATGCGCAAATGCCCGCTGGCTTTCACGCCGCCGGCCGAGACACTGGCCTCGGCATTGGCGAAGTCGACCAGCAGGCGGTGGCAGTCGTCCAGGAAGGAGCTGCCTTCGTGCGTGAGTGAAATCCGGCGCGTGGTGCGTACCAGCAACTTGACCCCTAGCCGCTCTTCCAGCGCATCAAGCCGCCGGCCCATGATGGCCGGCGCCACACCTTCGGCTTTGGCGGCGGCAGTCAGGCTGCCACGCGTAGCCACCGAGACGAAAGATTCGAGTTGCTTAAGTTTGTCCATGCCGAATTATGTCTATGAAGGTCCGCAATCGACCATTTTCAGCACTGATTCCAGTAATTCACAGTTTGAACCAGCGCGGCCGCCGGGTCGCAGTGCTTTCGGCGATATCCAGCAACAGAGGCAGGATTCGCTTTTTCACAAGCACTCCTTCTTTGCCCCGGCAACCCTCTGACAAGCTCAGGGTGATCGCGCCATTGCGCCCACCCTGGAACAAGTTCAGGGCCAGCCTTGTCCGGCAAGCGGGGGCATTATTCCCACGCCTTTTCCGGGCACTCTCCTACGTCCGGCCTCGCTGCAGCCCCTTAAAACCGATGAACGCTGCAACCCGAAAAGACAAAAGGTTTTCCATGAGAACTGTTTCGCGTTTCATTTCAGTTCTAGTTCCGCTGCTAGCGACCTGTTTCATCGCTGTGGCGCCGCAACTTGCTACGGCTCAATCCAAGGCACGCAGTGCGCCGACGATCAGCAGTTTTGAGATCGATCAATCCGACCAGCTCATACCCGGCAGCGACATTGACTTTACGCTGGAAGGCACGCCGCGCGGGCAAGCCAGTGTGCGGCTGAGCGGTATCAACAAGAACATTGTGCTGCGCGAAGTCGATAGTGGCGTCTATGAAGGCTCATACACCCTGAGTCGGCGCGACCGCCTCGGCCTGCAACCGACAGCGCGTGCAACGCTGCGGGTGCGCGGTGTCTCCAGCGTGGTGACGCAGGCCTTGGCCAGCAGTCCGCCCCCGGTGGCCACCCAGCCGCCGCCCCCCGCTCCCGCTCCCGTAGCCAAGCCGCTTGCGATCGAGCGCTTTATGGTCACGCCGGTGGCCCGCATCGAGCCCGGCGCTGAACTGCGCTTTGCCGCAATTGGCACACCGGGCGCGCGCGCCTCCTTCACCATCGACGGGGTGGTGCAAAACGTGCCTATGACGGAAGTGCGGCCGGGCCGCTACGAAGGCGCTTACACCATTCGCCGCAACGACAACTTCCCGCCCTCGCTCAATATCGTTGGCTCCCTGGAAGCCAGCGGCCAGACCATCCGCCTGCCACTGAACCAGGCCTTGCTGGTCGATGCGCGACCGCCCACAGTGCGCAACCTTGCACCGCAAAACAATGAAACCGTTGCTGGGAGCCCGGTCTCGGTTTCCGCAACCTTCGACGATCGGGGCGGCGTCGGCGTCGATCCAAAGACGGTGAAGATCATGATCGACGGCCAGGACGTCACCCGCAACGCCAGCGTCACACCCCAGTTCCTGACCTGGCGCGGCGACCTGCGCCCCGGCACCCATCAGGTGGACGTCACCGCTGCCGACAATGCTGGTAACGCCGTGCGCCAGAACTGGGTCTTCAACGTCGCCGGTCCGCAAACTCCGCCCCCTGCCGCCGTATTGCCCTTGCAAGTCACCAGCCACGCCAACAATGCGCAGGTGGACAGCGGTTCTGTCGAAGTCCGCGGGCGCACCGCGCCGGACGCGAAGGTCGACGTGCAGGTTCAGGTGATCGCATCACTGGCGGGTGTCTTCGGCATCAATCAGCAAGTACTGAACCAGACGCTTCGAGCTGACGCCAACGGAAACTTTGGCTTTAGCTTCCAGTCGCAAGTGCCCGTGCCCGGCGCGCGTTACGAAGCCACCATTACTGCGACCAAAGGCGACCTCACCCGCGAGACCCGGTTGGTGCTGTTCCAGAAACGCTGAGACTGAAACCTCACCCATGCAATCCATGAGCACCTCTGGCCCGTTCAACAACAAGAGCGGCTTCCACCCGATGAATCCCGATGCGCTGTAACTCATTGGCAACTCGCAACCCAGCACATCGGGGCAGACCGGTGCAGGATCTTGATCCCGCGATTGCTCTTGAATCGCTGTGCCAGGATTTGAAAAAGATAGTTCGCTGTCGGTCGACGGACGACGGAGGGCGAATTGTGCCGGAACTCAGCCACCCGTCGGCTGCTCCGGGCTCCAGAGAGCGGGTTTACGTGCGTCCTGGGAACGGAAGCGCACGCGGACAGCGCGTACGTTGAAATGCAACTCCAGACGGCCCTAATTCTGTGCAGGACAGGAAAGCGGTTTTCGTCAAACAACCCAAAGGAATTTTTATGAAGTACTCAATCATTTTTACCGCCGCGCTGATGGCGCTGGGTCTAAGCGCGTGCGACCGACGGACGGTGGTAACGCCGGCCGTGGTTACGCCTCCTGCGGTGGTGACAGTGCCTGTTCCGGGCCCCCCCGGTGCCACCGGCGCGACAGGTTCGAGCGGCTCCACCGGATCGACTGGCGCGACCGGCTCCACGGGTAGTCCCGGAGCCGAAGGTCAGCCCGGCAAACCCGGCGAGACCTTGGTTATCGTTCCGGCTACCCCCGCGCGCTGAGTTTCTGACGCCAGGGTCGGTCCATCGAGGGTGCAAGCTCACTGCTGGCTATCAGTGATGGAGCGTTGCCCGCAGGGGCCGGCGGGCTCATGGCGGCTAGCGGGTAATCTGCCGCGATTGAAAGGACGCAATGGCCGCGGGGCTGTAGCCCAGTTCCGCCAGCAGGGCTTGGGTGTGTTCTCCGATTGCGGGCGGATTCAGGCGGATGCCGGGGCGCTGGCCATCCAGCGTCAGCGGCAGCAAGGGCGCGCAGGTGGTCTGTCCGGCACGCGGACCGTCAGGCAGCGTGAGCGGCGCCAGGCCGCCGGTGGCGTTCAGGTGCGGATCGTCAAACAAATCCTGCGGTCGCGTGATGGGCGCAAACGGCAGCCCATTTTTTTCAAACACAGCGCTCAGTTCGGCAGCGCTGTGCCCCCCGAGCAGAGACCGCAGCGCAGGCATCAGCCAATCGCGCGCGCGCACCCGATCATTGTTGGTGCGCAGCCGCGGATCGGCCAGCAGGTCTTGCAGCCCCATCGCCTGGCAAAAGATCCCCCACTGCGTGTCGCTGACGACCGCCAGGAAAATTTGCTCACCCTCCTTGACCGTGAACACATCGTAGATGCCCCAGGCCGAAATGCGGCCGGGCATCGGCGCGGCAGGCTGGCCGGTGACAGCAAATTGCATCATGTGTTGCGCAACCAGAAAAACGTTGTTTTCAAACAGGGCTGACTGCACTTCCTGGCCCCGTCCGGTCTTTTCGCGTGCTGCCAGTGCGGCCATCGCGCCGATCGCGCCGAACATGCCACCCATGATGTCGTTGACACTGCTGCCGGCGCGCAGCGGGTCGCCCTCGCGCCCCGTCATGTAGGCCAGGCCTCCCATCATTTGCACCACTTCATCGAGCGCCGTACGATGGTCGTACGGCCCGGGCAGAAACCCCTTGTGGCTGACATAAATGAGGCGCTCGTCCAGTCTGGACAGACTGGCGTAGTCCAGTCCGAGTTTTTTCATGGTGCCGGGTTTGAAATTTTCGCTAACCACATCGGCGGTCGCGATCAGCTTGAGAACCAGCTCGCGACCTTCCGGTGTTTGCAGATCTACCGCGATGCTTTTCTTGTTGCGGTTGAACATCGGGAAGAAGCCGGCGCCGGCGCCCAGCAACTTGCGCGTGTTGTCGCCGGCGATCGGCTCGACCTTGATCACTTCTGCACCCAGATCGGCCAACACCATGCCGCAGGTCGGGCCCATTACCATGTGGGTGAATTCCACCACGCGAATGCCCGCCAGTGGAAGGCGTTGGGCCGGTGGCTGGCCATCAGAAGGCGCTTGGGGTGAGGGTGAGGGTTGAGACACGCGCAGGAATCCTTCTAGCGGAAGCGGCCCGCGGCAGCACAGGTATTGCGTTAAATTATGCGGCCACGCGGATCAGCACATTTTGCCGGCAGCGGCCAGTGCCAGCCGGAACTACCGACAGTAAAGTCAGGGAAAAATGACTTTTTCATGAGTTAATCTTTAACGAAGTAATCAAATACAGTAAAGCTTATGGAAAAACCCAAAGTCGCGCACGGCGTGCCAAGCGCTGTTCTCTTCGATGCATATGGCACGCTGTTCGATGTGTACAGCGTCGGCCTGCTCGCGGAACAGCTGTTTCCCGGCCACGGTCCGGCACTGGGCGTGTTGTGGCGCGACAAGCAGATCGAGTACACCCGGTTGGTCACCACCAGCAACGGCGGCGACCACTACCAGCCATTCTGGGACCTGACCCGCGCCGGCTTGCGTTATGCCTGCAAACGCCTGGGGCTGGACTTGAGTGCCGAGTACGAGCAGCGGCTGATGAACCAATACCGGCATCTGTCGGCTTTTCCGGAAAACCGGGAGGTGCTGCAGGCGCTGAAAAACCGCGGCATTGTCACCGGGATTTTGTCCAACGGCGACCCTTCCATGCTGGACGTCGCCGTCAAGTCCGCCGGGCTGGAGGGTCTGCTGGACCATGTGCTCAGTGTCGACGGCATCCGCAAATACAAAACCCACCCGGAGGCCTACGCCCTCGGGCTGCAAGCGACCGGCCTGGCAGCCCGGCAAATCGCCTTTGTCAGCTGCAACGGCTGGGACGCGCTGGCCGCGACCTGGTACGGCTACCAGACGCTGTGGGTCAACCGTTATGCGCTGCCCTTCGAAGAGCTGGGCACGCAGCCGGTGCGCACCGGCACCAGTCTGCGCGACGTCTTGGGATTTTTTCCGGCCGGATAATCTGCCTTTCATTTCGACTTTTTTCATCAGTGTCAGTTCTTATTGATTTTTTGAGGTTTTTCCATGACAACAACAACCCCCCGCACATCACTGCACAGCCTGCAGGTGGCCACTGTCTTGCAACGCTTTGTCGATGACCAGGTTTTGCCCGGCCTCGGCATCCACAGTGCCACTTTCTGGAAAGGTTTCGATGCGATCGTCCAGGACCTGGCCCCAAAAAACATTGCCCTGCTGGCCGAGCGCGACCGCCTGCAAAGCGAACTGGACGCCTGGCACAAGGCCCACCCCGGCCCGATCACGGACATGAAGGCCTACCGCGCCTTTCTGGAGCAGATCGGCTACCTCGTGCCGCAACCCAAAAAGGTCAAAATCACCACCGCTAACGTGGACGCCGAACTGGCCAAACAGGCCGGCCCGCAACTGGTCGTGCCCATCCTGAACGCACGCTACGCGCTCAACGCCGCCAACGCCCGCTGGGGCAGCCTGTACGACGCGCTGTATGGCACCGACGTGATCCCTGAGGTCAACGGCGCGGAAAAAGGCAAAGGCTACAACCCGGTGCGCGGCAACAAGGTCATTGAATACGCGCGCCACGTGCTGGACCGCACCGCACCTTTGACAAAGGGCTCGCACATCGACTCGACCCGCTACGCCGTCAAGGGCGGCAAGCTCGTGGTCACGCTCCAGGGTGGCAAGAGCAGCACGCTGGAAAATGCCAGCCAGTTCATCGGCTTTCAGGGCAAGGCGTCCGCGCCGTCGTCCGTGCTGCTGCAGAACAACGGCCTGCACATCGACATCCAGATTGATCCCACCACGCCGATTGGCATGACTGATCCGGCTGGCGTGAGCGATCTGGTCCTTGAAGCAGCGCTGTCCACCATTCTCGACCTCGAAGACTCGGTCGCCGTGGTGGATGCCGACGACAAGGTGCTGGCTTACAGCAACTGGCTCGGGATTTTGCAGGGCACGCTGACGGAACAAGTCAGCAAGGGCGGCGCGACCTTTACCCGCGGCCTGAATCCCGACCGTGAGTACATATCACCCCAGGGAAAACCGGTCACGCTGCACGGCCGCTCGCTCATGTTCGTGCGCAACGTCGGCCACCTGATGACCAACCCGGCGATTCTGTACACCGCTGCGGACGGCAGCACCCGGGAGATCCCCGAAGGCATCCTGGACGCGATGATCACCACCACGATTGCCATGTACGACTTGAGGCGTAAGGGCCCAGGCATGGGCAAGCCCGGCATCAGGAATTCGCGCAAGGGCTCGGTCTACATCGTCAAGCCCAAGATGCACGGTCCGGCCGAAGTCGCGTTTGCGGCCGAACTGTTCAGCCGCGTGGAAAAAATGCTCGGCCTGCCCGACAGCACTGTCAAGCTCGGCATCATGGATGAAGAGCGCCGCACCAGCGTGAACCTGAAGGCCTGTATCGCGGCGGCGGCGAGCCGCGTGGCCTTCATCAACACCGGCTTTCTCGACCGCACCGGCGACGAGATGCACACCGCGATGCACGCCGGCCCGATGATCCGCAAGGGCGACATGAAAACCAGCACCTGGATTCAGGCCTACGAGAAGAACAACGTGCTCGTCGGCCTGTCCTGCGGCCTGCGCGGCAAGGCGCAGATTGGCAAAGGCATGTGGGCCATGCCCGATTTGATGGCCGCCATGCTGGAACAAAAAATTGCCCACCCCCGAGCCGGCGCCAACACCGCCTGGGTGCCCAGCCCCACCGGCGCCACGCTGCATGCGCTGCACTACCACCAGGTCAAGGTCAGCAAGGTGCAGAAAGAGCTGGAGAAAATTGACGCGAACAAGGAGCGAAACAACCTGCTGACGGGGTTGCTGACCATTCCCGTGGCAGCCACACCGAGCTGGTCTGACGCTGAAAAGCAGCAGGAGCTCGACAACAACGCCCAGGGCATCCTGGGCTACGTGGTGCGCTGGATCGACCAGGGCGTCGGCTGCTCCAAGGTCCCCGACATCCACAACATCGGCCTGATGGAAGACCGCGCCACCCTGCGCATCTCCAGCCAGCACATTGCCAACTGGCTCCTGCAGGGTGTGGTGCCAAAGGAACAGGTCATCGAAACCTTCCAGCGCATGGCCGCGGTGGTCGACGGCCAGAACGCCGGCGACCCGCTGTATCAACCCATGGCCGGCCACTTCGATACCTCAGCCGCCTACAAGGCTGCGCTGGATCTGGTTCTCAAGGGTCTGGCGCAGCCCAGCGGCTACACCGAGCCGCTGCTGCATGCGTGGCGGCTGAGAGTCAAGGCTGCTGCGTGACCCCAACTTCATGCCGGGTTTGACCCGGTAACCAGGTTATTTGCTACTCAATGAATAGCAAACTATTCCCGCCATTTTCGGGAAAACCCTCGCCGTATTTTTAACCTGCAGCCCTTACGAAGCTTGCGCAAGCAGCTATAAATTCAGGAGTAAACTGGATATTCATGATCCGACTCGCCCGCGCTCCCAACATCGCGATTGCGGCGCTGTGGGCCGACGCGCTGCAACAGGCGGGATTTTCGGCCAGTGTCCAGCGTTATTTTTTGGGCAGCGTGGCCGGGGAACTGCCGCCCGACCAGTGCCTGCCCGAAGTCTGGCTGACCCACGATCACGAAAAGCCGCGGGCCCAAGATCTGCTGGACAGCCTGCAAAATCCACCGCAGCGGCGCTGGTCCTGCGCCTGTGGTGAAACGGTAGAAGGCGGCTTTGAGCAGTGCTGGCAATGCGGCGCGGACATGCCGGCGTCCTGATCGGATTTAAACCCGTTTCGCCAATTCAGCGGCCTTGCCGACATAGCTGGCCGGCGTCATGGCCAGCAGGCGCTGCTTCTCGGCGTCGGGAATGGCCAGCGAACGGATCAAATCGTGCAGCGCTTCGGCCGTCACGGCTTTTCCGCGGGTCACGTCTTTGAGTTTTTCGTAGGCGCCCTGCACGCCATAACGGCGCATCACCGTCTGGATCGGTTCGGCCAGCACTTCCCAGGACGCATTGAGATCCTCGGCCAAAGCTTCGCGGTTGAGCTCCAGCTTGCCCAGGCCCACGCTCATCGAGCTGTAGGCCAGCACGGCGTAGCCGAAGGCCACACCCATGTTGCGCAAGACGGTGCTGTCTGTCAAATCGCGCTGCCAGCGGCTGATTGGCAGTTTTTCGCTCAGGTGCCGCAGCAGTGCATTGGCCAAGCCAAGGTTGCCTTCGGCGTTTTCAAAATCAATCGGGTTGACCTTGTGCGGCATCGTGCTGGAGCCAATTTCGCCGGCCTTCAGGCGCTGCTTGAAGTAGCCGACGCTGACATAGCCCCAGACATCGCGCGACCAGTCAATCAGAATGGTGTTGGTGCGCGCCACCGCATCAAACAGTTCGGCCATATAGTCGTGGGGCTCGATCTGGATGCTGTAAGGCTGGAACGTCAACCCCAGGCCCAGCGGTTCGGGTGACTCCACCACACGCCGGCTCAGCGCTTCCCAGTCAAAGTCGGGCCAGGCCGACAGGTGGGCGTTGTAGTTGCCGACGGCGCCGTTCATTTTGGCCATGAGCTGGACGGCGGCAATGCGCTCGCGGGCAACGTGCAGGCGCGCCACCACATTGGCGATTTCCTTGCCCACAGTGGTCGGGCTGGCGGTCTGGCCGTGGGTGCGGCTGAGCATGGGCTCGTCGGCGTAGCGGTGGGCCAACTCGCGCAGCTGCGAAATGACTTTGTCCAGTGTCGGTAGCAGCACCTGATCGCGGCTGCTTTTGAGCTGCAGCGCGTGGCTGGTGTTGTTGATGTCCTCGCTGGTGCAGGCAAAATGCACAAACTCGCTGGCAGCCTGCAGCTCGGGCCTGGCCTCAAATTTCGACTTGATCCAGTACTCCACCGCCTTCACATCGTGGTTGGTGGTTTTTTCGATGTCCTTGATGGCTGCCGCGTCGGTTTCGGAGAAATGTTTGACCAGCCCCAGCAGGTAAGTGCGTGCGCCGGGGCTGAGCGGCTTAAACTCCGAAAACCCCGCATCCGACAGCGCGATAAACCAGACGACTTCCACCTGGACGCGGCGGTGCATATAGCCCAACTCCGACATCAGCGGCCGCAAGGGGGCCAGTTTGGCGGCATAACGGCCATCCAGAGGGGACAGGGCGCTGATCGTGAAGCTGGCAGAGGGGGTCATGAGGCAATTGTAGGCGCGCCGCCGACCGCCCTGGCCGTCGTTTTTCTTCACTTTCGGGGGCTTGTCAGGCCGTGGCCAAGCTTACTCTATAGAATGCAGTTGACTTGGGCTCACGATTAAAAATTTACCTATGAAACTCATCGGATCCAACGCCAGCCCCTATGTGCGCAAAGTACGCATTGTGATGGCCGAAAAAAAGCTCGACTACCACCTGGTGGTTGAAGATGTCTGGGCTGCCAGTACGACCATGGCCGAGTTCAATCCGCTGGGCAAGGTGCCCTGCCTCGTCATGGAAGGCTCCAGCGGTTCAGAAGAGGCGGTTTTTGACTCACGCGTGATCGTTGAATATCTGGACACGCTGTCCCCGGTCGGTAAGTTGATACCGGTGCAGGGCCGCGAACGGGCCGAGGTAAAAACCTGGGAAGCGCTCGCCGATGGCCTGCTCGACGCCGCCATACTGGCCCGTCTGGAGGCCACCTGGAACGGCCGCGCCGACAACCAGCGCAGCCAGGCCTGGATTGATCGCCAAATGGCTAAAATCGACGTGACGATTCGGGCCATGAGTACCGGCCTCGGCGACAAGCCCTTTTGTAGCGGCATTCATTTAAGCCTCTCTGATATCGCCGTCGGTTGCGCGCTGGGTTATCTGGACTTCCGTTTTCCGCAAATTGACTGGCGCACACCCTACCCCAATCTGGCGCGGCTGCATGAAAAGCTGATGCAGCGGCCCAGTTTCATTGATACGCGACCTGCCTAGGAGACGGGCGGTCTTGGGTAACGTCGGCGGCAAACTGGCTGCAGTAGTCCTTTTTCCACCGCTTTTTTTCACCGCTTTGTTGTTGCGCGCCAGGCTACGGGTCCGCCAGTCTGGCAAAAATTGCCCCCGCCACGGCCGATTTTCGCTCGTGGCGTTCCAAGCCCGAAGGGCTCCTGGTCTGCCCAATTCACCGCCATCGGACTGGCCCCTTAAAATCAGGCCATGCTCCTAGTCAAACAAGAATTGCTCGCGGCCCTGTCCGCTGAGCTGGATAAGCTATCTCCCGGTGCAGGCCAAAAGGCTGCTTTTGAATCCCCTAAAGTGGCTGCTCATGGGGATCTCGCCAGCACTGCAGCCATGCAGCTGGCCAAGCCGCTCAAACAGAATCCACGTCAGATGGCCGAGCGCCTGCGTGCTGCACTGCTGGCGTCGGCTGCGTTCCAGCGCTGGGTCGATGGGATAGAGGTTGCCGGCCCGGGCTTTATCAATATCCGGCTCAAGCCAGAAGCCAAACAGCAATCCGTCCGCGAAGTGCTGCAATCGGGGGAACAATACGGCGTCAAGGCGCTGAACCAAGAGCAGCGCATGCTGGTTGAGTTCGTCTCGGCCAACCCGACCGGCCCGCTGCACGTGGGTCATGGGCGGCAGGCGGCATTGGGCGACGCGATTTGCAAGCTGTTTGCCACGCAGGGCTGGAATGTTTACCGCGAGTTCTATTACAACGACGCCGGCGTGCAGATCCAGACGCTGGCCGCAAGTACGCAGGCGCGCGCCAAAGGCCTGAAGCCCGGCGACACTGGCTGGCCCGAGCCCGCCTACAACGGCGACTACATCGCCGACATTGCCAGTGACTTTCTGGCGAAAAAAACCGTCAAGTCCGACGACCGCGAGTTCACCGCTTCGGGCGATGCCTCCAACCTGGACGCGATTCGCCAGTTTGCGGTGGCCTACCTGCGCCGCGAGCAGGATCTTGATTTGCGGGCGTTCGCGGTCAAATTCGACAACTACTACCTGGAGTCCAGCCTGTACGCCAGCGGGCGTGTCGAGGCGACGGTCGAGCGCTTGGTCGCCGCCGGCAAGACCTATGACGAGGGCGGCGCGCTGTGGCTGCGCAGCACCGAGTACGGCGACGACAAGGACCGCGTCATGCGCAAGTCGGGCCCGGCCGGGGCCCCCCCCAAATATCCCCACCGCCGGGCGGACACCGA
>JBKJZS010000441.1:0-3038 GCA_046714915.1 Polaromonas sp.
GCTTGATGTCGAGCCGGACCTTGAGTTCGGAGACCGGCATCACACCGTCGATCAGCCAGCTGCCGTCTGCCCGCCGCGTCGCCCACGCGTCCACCTGGGCGCCCGGTTGCAGTTCGCCAGTGATGGCCTCTAACATGTCCATGGGCGTCATCAGGCCCTGCACCACGCCGTATTCATCGACCACAAACGCGATACGCGTGGACCGGGTGCGGAACTGCTCGAGCGGCTCCATGCCGGTCAGTGTTTCGGGCACAAAAATGGCGGGCACCGCAAAAGCTCCAATCCTGTCCGCCAGGGTTGGGGTCGAATCCGCCCCGGCGCTCTCGCCCACGGCCTGGATCTGGCCGCGCAGAGCCAGCAGCTTGGCCACATGGACCACACCCACCACATCATCCAGGCTGCCACGGCACACCGGGTACCAGGAATGACCGGTCGCGCCGGCCTTGGCAATCGCCTCGGCCACGGTGTCGCTAGCATCCAGCCATTCGACTTCGGACCGCGGGAGCATCAGCGAAGTCAACAAGCGGTCATCAAGCAGAAACACGTTCTGCACCATCTGGTGCTCATGCACTTCGATCAGCCCGGCGTCAACGCCCTCCTCCAGGCTGGCGGTGATTTCTTCCTCGGTCACAGCCCGTTCGCCGGCAGCATTGTCAACCCGCAGCAGCTTGAGCACGGCGTGGGTGCTGAAAGACAGCAGGCGGACGAAGGGCTTGGCGGCGGTGGCAACCCACATCATGGGGCGGGACACCAGGCGGGACACGGTTTCGGGGTAGAGCTGGCCGATGCGCTTGGGCACCAGTTCGCCAAACACAATCGTGATGAAGGTGATGATGGTCACCACCAGCGCGGTCGCCGAGATATCAGCGGCACGCGGCGACGCGCCGAAAGCTTGAATCCAGGCCGACAGGTCATCGCTGAAAGCCGCCTCGCCAATGATGCCGTTGAGCATGCCGATGGAGGTGATACCGACCTGTACCGATGAGAGAAACTGTGTCGGATTCTCCAGCAGCGTCAGCGCTGCTCGGGCCCCCTTGTCGCCCGACTCGGCCATGGCGCTGAGCCTGGCCTTGCGGCTCGAGGCCAGCGCCAGCTCCGACATGGCAAATACGCCGTTGAGCAGGGTCAAAAAGGCGATGAGGATGAAATCCATGGGTCCCGAGGCAAAATGAACACATGGCACTTTACTGTATCGGCGATCTGCAAGGTTGCAATGAACCTTTTCAGCGCCTGCTGCAAAAAATTGATTTTTCACCCAGCCGTGACACCCTGTACCTGCTGGGCGATCTGGTCAACCGCGGCCCGCACTCGCTGGCCGTACTGCGCCACCTGAGCCAACTGGGCGATGCAGCGCAGTCCCTGCTGGGCAACCACGACCTGCATTTGCTGGCCTTGTGGCAGGGCATGGGCAAGCTGCACCGCAGCGATACCGCGCAGGACATCCTGCAGGCCAGCGACCGCAGCGCCCTGATGGACTGGCTGCGCCACCGCAACATGGCTATTTATGCACACGGCTGGCTGATGGTGCATGCCGGCGTGCTGCCGCAATGGAGCACCCAAAAGACCCTGGCGCTGGCCGCCGAGGTGGAGCAGGCGCTGAGGGGACCCGACTTGAAGGGGTTTTTAAGCGGGATGTATGGCAACACCCCTTACCAATGGCACGACGGCCTGCAAGGTGCGGACCGGCTCAGGGTGGTGGTCAATGCGCTGACCCGCTTGCGCTTTTGCACCCCGGAGGGGGTGATGGAGTTCACCACCAAGGAGGGCGCAGAGGCCGCACAACTGGGCTACCTGCCATGGTTTGATGTGCCCGGGCGCCAAACCGCAGACACGCCGATGATGTTTGGCCATTGGTCAGCGCTCAAGGCGCAAGACGTCCAGAAGCCCGGCCGCCTGCTGCTACCGCTGGACACCGGCTGTGTGTGGGGTGGCTGCCTGACCGCCGCCAAACTCGGCGCGACGCCAGCGGCGTATGAACTGATCTCGGTGGCCTGCGCACAGTCGCAAAAACCGGACCGGAAGACTGCCACAGATAACATGCTTTTAGGACTGCAGACCAATAACCACGGGCGCAAGAAGCTATCAATTAAATAGCAATCGACAGGCCCACCGAAACCCGACCGACCTGCCCCTCAACCGCCCCCCGGCCGAACTCCCGCCTTGAGGGCCGCTTCGTCCGACAGGGCGCGCGCCACACTGGCCGACAGCAGCAGCACCGCGGACGAAAAATAAATCCACATCAAGAGCACCACCAGGGAGCCGGCCGCGCCGTAGGCAGAGACAACGGCAGCGGTCGACAGGTAAATCGCCATCAGGTACTTGCCCAGTGCAAACAAAATGCCGCCGGCGATGGCGCCCATCACCAGGTATCGCAACGCCGGTTTCGGGCCGGCGCTCATGCGCATCAGCGCGACGAACAGGGCCACGCTAAAACCCAGGGAAACAAGTTCGTTGACCACCACAGCGATTTGCTCCAGCGGCAGGTAGTTGCCGGCCCAGCTGGTCAGGAAAGTCAGGAAAGCCGAGATCGCCAGCGACACCAGCAGCAGAAAACCGAAGGCCAAAATATAGGCAATGCCACGCAAACGCAGCGAGGCGCTGTACCACCACTTCTGCCGCGGCACCTCGCCCGTGTCCTGGCGCCAAAGTCGCTCAAACGCGTCCTGCAGTTCGGCAAACACCCCGGTGGCGCCCGACAGCAACAGGCCAAACGCAATCAGCGAAGCCAGCAAGCCTTCCGCCGGCTTCTGCGCGCTGGCCAGCGCCTGCTGCACCAACTGGGCGCCCTGCTCACCGATCACATCGCCGATTTGCTGGACCAGGCCGGCCTCTAAATAGCTGCGGTCCAGCCACCAGCCCAGCACCGCCACCAGCAGCACCAGCAAAGGCGCCAGGCTGAGAATGCCGTAGAAAGACATGGCGGCACTCATGCGCAGGCCGTCCGCGTCTAGCCACAACTCAACGGCGCGCCGTATCGGACGAAAGAGGGTTTGCAGAGAAGAAAGTTTGAATGCCCGGCGCATGCCGGCCTGCCAGGA
>JBKJZS010000442.1:0-2241 GCA_046714915.1 Polaromonas sp.
CCCAGGGCAGGCCTTGCCAGGTCGAGCCGGCAACCGCAATCGTCTGCGGCAAGGCCGCTGGCATCACCACCGGGTCCACCCCGATTTTCCAGTCTCTAGGACCCGGTCGGATCTTTGAGACTGACCAGCACGGCAACCCCGCCGACTCAGAAGCGCCGTCGCAGCAGCCTCTGGACCATACTCACACCGGCAAGCACCAGCGCACCGGCGGCGATGCCGACCAAAGCGTCGGCCAGCAGTGGCGTGACAACGCCCACCACGCTGCCGGCCCGGGCGGCGATCGCCTCAATGCCGTGGCGCAAGGCCGGGATGCCGTGCGTCAGGATACCGCCGCCGACCAGGAACATTGCCGCGGTACCCGCCACCGACAAGCCCTTCATCAGCCAGGGGGCAGCCAGCAAAATAACCCGCCCCAGGCGGCGCTTAAATCGCGTCGCCGGCCGTTCACCGGTTTTCCGACTCAGGTAAAGCCCGCCATCGTCGAGCTTGACGATACCCGCCACAAGGCCGTACACACCCACGGTCATGACAACGGCAATACCGCTCAGCACACCCAGCTGCGTGACGAAAGGGCTGGCCTGCACGGTGCCCAGCGTGATCGCAATGATTTCCGCCGACAAAATGAAGTCGGTTCGCACGGCACCCTTGATCTTGTCTTTTTCGACCGCCACCAGGTCAACCGATGGATCAGCCAGCGCACCCATCAATTTTTCGTGGCGAGCGGCTTTTTCGGCAGGACTGTGCAGGAATTTGTGCGCCAGCTTCTCAAAGCCTTCGAAGCACAGAAAAGCGCCACCCACCATCAACAAGGGCGTGACAGCCCAGGGGGCAAACGCGCTGATGACCAGTGCAAGAGGCACCAAAATGGCCTTGTTCAGCATGGAGCCCTTGGCCACCGCCCATACCACCGGCAACTCCCGGTCTGCCTTGACATCCGAGACCTGCTGGGCGTTCAGGGCCAAGTCATCGCCTAACACGCCAGCAGTTTTTTTGGCTGCGACCTTGGTCAGCAAAGCCACATCGTCAAGCACGCTGGCAATGTCATCAATCAGTGCGAACAGGCTACTGGCCATGAAGTTATTTTCCTGAAAGGCGCGAAGTCAAAATACATGGTCGCCGCAGATTCAAGGCAAAGCAGAGCTGGACGCGCAGCGCCGCCTTCAGCGCGCTGTTTGTGGCCTGCTGGCCTATGGCACCTACGACTTGAGCAATCTGGCGACGCTGCAAGGCTGGCCCTGGCAGCTGGCCCTGGGATGGGACGCGGTGCTGTCTTGCGGCGACGGCGTGGCAGGCTACCTGGCCGCGCGCGCCTGGGGCTCGACCCAGAGTCACTAGCGGAGCCGAAGCCGAAAACGCCGGTTTTGACCTCCCGCTGTCAGGACACACCCATGGCGGGCAGTTCTGGCCATGGAATTTTTTCGTACGCTTTCAGCAACCCTTCACTACCGGTCTGCACCGGCAACAAAATCTCTGGATTTACACCAGCCGCGGCACCAGCTACTGGGGAGCCACCGACACGGTTCGGTGCGCCCTCAGAGATCACCTGCCGGCGGCTGATTCCGGCCTGACGGCCAAATCATCCTGAGCGATCAATAGCGGCTGACGCTCATACGTCCGACCACCAGGCCCACCAGCAAGGCAGCCCCAACGGCTTGCATGGGATGGTCTTTGATGTAGGCCTTGGAATAATCGACGGCCTGCAGCGGAACGTCTTTCAGAAGGTGAGCATTGTCAGAAATCTTGCCCACCACGGTGCTAGCGCCGCTGGCCAGTTTGTCCACCGTGGTATGGGCCGCGGCCGTCGCCCGGTCCAAGGTGCCGCGAGCCGGTTCAGCCATCTTGTTAATCGTGTCATGAAGGGTGCCGCCCGCCTGGTTGACACTGCGCAGCAATCCGCTTTCGCCGGAGGCCGTGGAGGTGGGGCTCGAGCCGGAGTACTGGTTACTGTTAGAGTTTTCCATGGTGGATTCCTTCAAAAATAAGTGCCAATAAGAATGAGAGCCTGCAGCGCCAGACGCATGGCCTGGACGCAGATTTCACTTTTAGGCAGGAAGCAGGTCCCGGGTGTGCGCCAGGGGATGGCCTGCCTGTAGGACAAGAGAGTTAGTGTGGGACTCGCTTGCCTAGTCGCCACCGACAACCGCGTCCTGGTGCCCAGGGCGGCGTTGCAAATTCTCGCCAGGGCCTCCAGCTGCTGTGGTTGGCGCCTTGCCCTGGGCACAATTCACCACACCGGGGTGT
>JBKJZS010000443.1:0-3139 GCA_046714915.1 Polaromonas sp.
CGAAGAGCTGGAGCAAGTCTGGGCTGGCAAAAAATCCGCCAAGGAAGCACTGGACACAGCGGTGATGCGCGGCAATGAGCAACTTGAGCGCTTCCAGAAGGCGAACAAGGGCTGATAACTCTGGCGAGAATAACCACGACAAACCCAGGCTTGTCGTGGTTTGGGAACCGCTTCGCCAATAGAAATCGGCAGCTAGCGGACATTGAATCCGCATAAGCAGCTATTATTTTTGTAGCATTGCCGTAACGCTGTCGTATAGAAAAGTAAAAGTACGTGGAAAAAAGAGTCCGTTTTCAGTCGCGCTGGCTGCCCTGGGTACTGATTGCCCCGCAGATGGCGGTGGTACTGGTTTTCTTTTTCTGGCCGGCCGGTCAGGCCTTGTACCAAAGCGTGCTGAGCCAGGACGCCTTCGGCACCGCCACCGAGTTTGTTGGCATGGAAAATTTCAACCGCCTGTTTGCCGACGATACCTACATCGAATCCTTCAAGACAACCGCCCTGTTCTCGGTGCTGGTTGCCACCAGCGGCCTCACGATTGCGCTGATGCTTGCCGTCATGGCAGACAGGGTGCTGCGCGGCGCGGCGGTCTACAAAACCTTGCTGATCTGGCCCTACGCGGTGGCGCCGGTGGTGGCGGCCGTGCTGTGGGTTTTCATGTTTTCGTCGCCCATGGGCATGGTGGCCTATGGGCTGCGCGCGCTGGGGGTGGACTGGAACCACTTGCTCAATTCCACCCACGCGATGACGCTGATCGTGGTTGCCGCCGTCTGGAAGCAGATTTCGTACAACTTCCTGTTTTTTCTGGCGGGCTTGCAGTCAATCCCCAAGTCATTGCTGGAGGCGGCGGCGATTGACGGTGCATCGCCCGCTCGGCGCTTCTGGACCATTGTTTTTCCGCTGCTGTCTCCCACCACCTTCTTCTTGCTCGTCATCAATGTGGTGTATGCCTTCTTTGACACATTCGCGATTGTCGATGCTGCCACCCAGGGCGGTCCCGGCAAAGACACCGCTATTCTGGTTTACAAGGTGTACTACGATGGCTTCAAGGCGATGGACCTGGGAGGCTCGGCCGCCCAGTCAGTGGTGCTGATGGTCATCGTTATTGCGCTGACAGTGATCCAGTTCCGGTTTGTCGAGAAGAAGGTGCAGTACTGATGAATCACTTCGGCACAAAAGGCTCAGCGTGATTGAACGCCGTCCGGTTGGCACAGCCATTTCGCATCTGGTGCTCATCCTTGGCGTGCTGGTGGTGGCCTTTCCGCTGTACCTTGCCGTGGTTGCATCTACCCAGTCGCCAGAGCAGATCGCCCAGTCCAACCCCCTGTCATTGATCCCCGGCACCCACATGCTGGAAACTTACCGGCTGGCCCTTTTGGGTGGGGAGAGCAGCAAGGGCAGCAAGTTTCCCCCCGCGCTACCGATGATGTGGATCAGCCTGGTCAGCGCGTTGGTGATCGCCGTCGGCAAAATCATTATTTCGCTGCTGTCGGCCTTCGCCATCGTGTATTTCCGCTTTCCGATGCGCAACCTGGTGTTCTGGATGATTTTTGTCACGCTGATGCTGCCGGTGGAGGTGCGCATCCTGCCGACCTACGAGGTGGTGTCCGACCTCGGCATGCTCAACACCTATGCCGGACTGACGGTACCGCTGATCGCCTCGGCCACCGCCACCTTTTTGTTTCGGCAGTTTTTCCTGACCGTGCCGGACGAGCTGGTGGAAGCCGCGCGCATGGATGGGGCGAGTCCGATGCGCTTTTTCAAGGATATTTTGCTGCCTCTGTCCAAAACCTCGATCGCAGCGCTCTTTGTCATCCAGTTCATCTATGGCTGGAACCAATATTTGTGGCCGCTCCTGGTCACCACGCGTGAAGACATGTACCCGGTGGTATTGGGAATCAAGCGGCTGATCGCCGGTGAGGCTTACACCGAGTGGAACGTTGTCATGGCCACAGCCATCCTGGCCATCTTGCCCCCCGCGCTGGTCGTCATCCTGATGCAAAAATGGTTCGTCAAGGGCCTGGTGGACACGGAAAAGTAAATCAAGAACATGGCATCCATTTCTCTCAAAAACATCATCAAACGCTACGGTACGGGAAAAACCGCCGCCCAGGTTCTGCATGGAGTGAGCGCCGACATCGCTGACCACGAGTTCATTGTCATCGTCGGTCCGTCGGGTTGCGGAAAATCGACGTTGTTGCGCATGGTGGCAGGCCTCGAAGAAATTACCGAGGGCGAGGTTTCCATTGGCGGCAGGGTCGTCAACAGGCTCGAGCCCTCGGAACGCGACATTGCCATGGTGTTCCAGAACTACGCGCTGTATCCCCACATGAGTGTGTTTGACAACATGGCTTATGGCCTGAAAATTGCCAAAGTAGCCAAAGAAGAGATCAAGGCCCGTGTCGACAAGGCGGCCAAGATTCTGGAACTGGGCTCGTTGCTGGCCCGCAAGCCGCGCGAGCTGTCCGGAGGCCAGCGCCAGCGTGTGGCGATGGGGCGCGCCATCGTGCGTCAGCCGCAGGTCTTTTTGTTTGACGAGCCACTGTCCAATCTGGACGCCAAACTCCGCGTGCAAACCCGCCTGGAAATTCAGAAACTGCACCGCGAACTGGGAATCACCTCGCTGTTTGTGACGCACGACCAGGTCGAGGCCATGACGCTGGCGCAGCGCATGATGGTGATGAACGCTGGCCGCATGGAGCAATTTGGCACGCCTGAAGAGGTTTACAACCGACCGGCGACAACCTTTGTTGCCAGCTTCATGGGTTCTCCGCCCATGAATCTGCTCAGGCAGGGGCCCAATGCAGAATTCGGGGGCAAGCCGGGCGCCATCATGGGCATCCGTCCAGAGCATCTGCAGATCGGCCTGACGGGATGGGCGTTGCAAGTTGACACCATTGAAATGCTGGGTGCGGAGCGACTGGTTTATTGCCGCTTCGGTGACGAGTTGCTGATTGTGCGGGCTGACGAAAGTCTTTCATCCGCGCCAACGATCGGCAGCACCATCCACGTCGCGCCGCGCGCGGACCGGCTGCACTGGTTTGACGCCGAAACCGGAATGAGATGTTAGCCCCCACGCTTGTCGCTTCGCGTACTGCGCTGCCCCCCGAGGGGGCTGTTCTTGCTCGGGGCGGCCCTTCGC
>JBKJZS010000444.1:0-2455 GCA_046714915.1 Polaromonas sp.
GCGTTGAACGGCGGCTTCAAACTGGCGATGCAGA
Source organism: Polaromonas sp. (assembly GCA_046714915.1). Classification (GTDB taxonomy): domain Bacteria; phylum Pseudomonadota; class Gammaproteobacteria; order Burkholderiales; family Burkholderiaceae_C; genus Polaromonas. The sequence continues at coordinate 35 of JBKJZS010000444.1, forward strand.
CGCTGGACATCTTCCGCGCCTCGGTCGCCGCCGCCGCCCTGGGCATGGCGCGCCGTGCGCTGGCCGAGGCCGTGCGCTTTTCGCGCGAACGAAAAATGTTTGGCCAGACGCTGGCCGACTTCCAGCTGACGCAGGCCAAGATCGGCGAGATGGCAGCGCTGATTGATGGCGCCGCCCTGCTGACCTACCGCGCCGCCTGGTTGCGCGACGACAGCGAGCGCAGCGGTGCGGGAACACGCGTTACGGCGGAGGCGGCCATGGCCAAAATGACGGCCACCGAAAATGCCCAGCGCGTGATCGACATGGCGCTCCAGATGCATGGCGGCCTGGGCGTCAAGGTCGGCACCAAGGTCGAAAGCCTGTACCGCGACATCCGCTCGCTGCGCATCTACGAAGGTGCGACCGAAGTCCAGCAACTGATCATTGGCAAGGCGGTGCTGCAATCATGAACCGCCCAGACGCCCACTCCGTGCAAACCGACCGTTTTGTACACGACCGCCTGCCGCCTCCCGAGCAGTGGCCGCAGATGTGTTACGACCTGCCGGAGTTGAACATCCCGGCGCAGGCCAACCTGGTCGACGTGTTGTTTAACCGGGTTGAAAAAAATGGCTTGTCCGCCAGGGTCTTTTTGCGCTCCGACAAGATTGCGCTGAGCTATGTCGACGCCAGCGAGCGGGTCAATCGCATTGCCCAGGTCTTGATGCAGGACCTGCAACTGGTTCCGGGCAACCGTGTGTTGCTGCGCGGCGGCAACACCATTGGGATGGCGCTGGCCTGGCTCGGCGTGGTCAAAGCCGGGCTGGTGGCGGTGGCCACGATGCCGCTGCTGCGCGCCAAGGAGCTCGGTGAAATCATTGTCAAGTCACAGGCCAGCGTCGCCCTGTGTGATGCCAGCCTGATGACCGAGCTGCAAGCCGCCCGGAGCCTCAATCCGACACAGGAAGCGACGCTGAAAACGATTGTGCCCTTCAACCTGAACCAGCCGGGCTCACTCGCCGTGCTCGCGGCCGGCAAGGACGGTCGATTCGCGCCCTGCCTGACCTCGGCCGACGACATCGCGATGATGGCTTTCACTTCAGGCACCACCGGCACGCCGAAAGCGGCCGTGCACACACACCGCGATGTGCTGGCCGCCTGCGAAGCCTGGCCGCGCCATGTGCTCAAGGCGACGCATGAGGACATCGTGATGGGTTCGCCGCCGCTGGCATTCACCTTTGGGCTGGGCGGCATGCTGATCTTTCCGATGTGGGCGGGCGCTTCGGTGTATTACCCCGGCATTGCCTACACCCCCGAAGCGATGGTCAAGCTCATCAACCAGGTGGGCGCCACCATTTGCTACACCGCACCGACTTTTTACCGCCAGATGACTGCGTTTGCCAAGCAGCACGGCGTGCCGACCTTGCGCACCTGTGTCAGTGCCGGCGAAGGCCTGCCCGACGCGACCCGCCAGCTCTGGAAGGACGCGACCGGCATTGAAATAACGGACGGCATCGGCGCGACCGAGATGTTCCACATCTTCATTTCCAGCGCCGCGGCGGACGTGCGACGCGGCGCCATCGGCAAGGTGGTGCCCGGCTACACGGCCAAAGTGGTGGGCGACGACGGCCAGGAGCTCCCGCGCGGCAGCGTCGGCAAACTCGCCGTGATCGGGCCCACTGGCTGCAAGTACCTGGACGATGTACGACAGGCCAACTATGTCAAAAACGGCTGGAACTACCCGGGCGATGCCTTCCTGCAAGACGCCGACGGCTACTTCTTCTTTCAGGCCCGCGCCGACGACATGATTGTTACCTCGGGCTACAACGTGGGCGGCCCGGAGGTGGAAGACGCCTTGCTCAAACACCCGGCCGTCGCCGAATGCGGCGTGATCGGCGTGCCCGACGACGAGCGCGGCATGATCGTCAAGGCCTTCGTCGTGCTCAAGCCCGGACAGGCCGGAGACGAAGCGATGGTCAAGACGCTGCAAGACCATGTCAAGGCTCTGCTGGCGCCGTTCAAATACCCGCGCCAGGTCGAGTTCCGGGCGCAGTTGCCGCGGACCGAAACCGGCAAGCTGCAACGCTTCAAACTGCGCCAGCCATGAAATTCATAACGCAAAAACTGGTTCGCTTTCACCACTGCGACCCGGCCGGCATTGTGTTTTATCCGCAGTTCTATTACTTGCTCCATGAAGTGCAGGAGGACTTTCTGGCGCATATCGGCTTTCCTGAACACGACCTGATCGCCAGCGGAATCGGCATGCCGATCGTCGACATGTAATCCGAATTCCTCGGGATGTGCCGCATCGGCGACCTGCTAACGCTGACGCTGGAGCTCTCCCGCATCGGCGGCGCGAGCCTGGGAATGCACTATGTAATTCACGCCCTGACGCAAGCTGGATGCGCGTCATCAGCTATTAAATTACGAGCACACGGCATCGTC
>JBKJZS010000445.1:0-26043 GCA_046714915.1 Polaromonas sp.
GGTCATAGCCGTGTCTTTCTATAAAAAATGGAGAAGCGCTGTTTGGGCGAATCTCTGACTTTACCCGCAAGCAGCCCCGGCAGAGTCAGTGGCAAGCGTGGGGGCCGCCGGACGCAGCGAAGGGCCGCCCCGAGCAAGTCCAGCCCCCTCGGGGGGCAGCGCAGTACGCGAAGCGACAAGCGTGGGGGCGATATCCTTCAGTCCAGCCAGGTTGTGAAGGCCTGGGGGCTCACGCGAGGCGTCCGGAAGGTGTTGACCAAAGCCTCCTCATCGGCATAACCGAGCGCCATGCCGCAGACCAGCATTTCGTGGTTTCCCGCGCCCACGTGCGGCAGGATGATGTTGGCAAAGCCGTTCCACGCCGCCTGCGGGCAGGTGTGCAGGCCATGGCCGCGCGCAGCCACCATGATGTTTTGCATGAACATGCCGTAGTCGACCAGGCTGCCGCGGCCCATCACGCGGTCCAGCGTGAACATCAGGCCGACGGGTGCATCAAAAAATTTGTAGTTGCGCTGGTGCTGGGCGTGCATTTTGTCCTTGTCGCCCCTGCCTATGCCCAGCAGGCCGTACAGGCCCCAGCCATTTTCACGGCGCCGGTCAATGTAGGGCGACACCCATTTTTCAGGGTAGTAGTCATATTCATCCGCGTACCGCATCGCCAGTTCGGGGTTGGCGCGGATCGCGTCATGGGCCGCGCAAACCTTGCTGGCCAGGCTATCGCGGCTGGCGCCCTGCAGCACATAGACCTTCCAGGGCTGGGTGTTGGTGCCGGACGGCGCGCGGCTGGCCGCCTCCAGCAGGTGCTCCAGCGTTTCGCGGGGAACGGGCTCGGGCAGAAAGGCACGCGTGGACATGCGGCTGTGGATGGCTGCATCCACCGGGTTCAGGGCTTCGGTCACTTCAGGATCTCCAGTACGTTCAACAGCTTGGACGGCAAGGGAACCGGCCGGCGGGTTTGCCGGTCTACATACACATGAATCAAATGGCCTTTGGCGGCCGTGAACTCCGCAGCCGGCTCGGCCTCGGAAGCGGTCCGTCCAGAGAACAAGCCAACCTCATAACGCACGCTGGACGCACCCACCTTCGCCACCCGGATGCCGGCCAGCACAGGGTCGGGAAACGCCAGCGGCGAGAAATAATTGCACTGGGTCTCAATGACCAGCCCGATGACGCCCCCGCCATGGATGTCGATCGCGCCGGACTCGATCAGGTAGCCGTTAACAACAGTGTCGAACCAGCTGTAATAAACAACGTTGTTGACGTGACCGTAGAGATCGTTGTCCATCCAGCGCGTGCCAACGGGACGAAAGACTTTGTAGGCGTTGCGGGTTTCAGCCTGGGGGCGTATCGGAGACGTCATGGGCCTCTATTTTGCCAGTGACTGTTGCGAGCCCCACGCAGGTCGCTTCGGGGACTGCGCGAGGCCGTGCAGGCCGCAGCTGTGGGACCGCTTCGGCTCGGTCGCTGGTTCCGTCCTGCTCAAGTAGGTTTGGAACCTCAGGCTCCAGCCCTTCGGCGGCTTTTTTTGGGCCGGCCCGGCGAAAAACCCCTGCCCCAAATGTCTCCCTCAGGCGCCCGCAGGGGCACTACGGATTCCAGCGCCGCCAATATTCCAGCGCGACTCGGTAAGTGTTCATCTGAACCTGAACGGTTTCATCGATATTGACGCCATAGCCACCTGCCATTGCAAAGGCCAGCGGGATCCGGCGCTGCCAAGCCCAGTCAAAGACGCGCCGGTCTCTGGCCTCCAGGCCGTCGTAGCTCAGGCTGAGCCGACCCAGCCGGTCTCCTTCAAACGGGTCCGCTCCGGCCAAATAGAGCACCAGGCCCGGTTTAAACTGCCTGTCCAGCTCGTCCAAAGCGTGTTCCAGCGCCTGTAAATAGGGTGTATCGGTGCAACCGTCGGGCAAATCCACATCGAGGTCGCTGGCCTCTTTGCGAAAGGGAAAGTTTTTCTCGCCGTGCAGGGACAGGGTGAACACGCTGGGGTCGGCGCGGAAGATGCTGGCCGTTCCATTGCCCTGGTGCACGTCCAGGTCGATGATGGCTACTTGAAGTGGCTGCCGCACCTCGGCGAGCCCGGGCCGCTGCCGAGCCGCCTCGAGGGAGCCGCGAGCCCCTTTGGAAGGCAGCGAGTTTGCGTTGTGCCGAGCATGGGGGCGGGCATGCTCCGCCTGCATCAACCGTGCGGCAACGGCCGCATCGTTGAAGACGCAAAAGCCGCCGCCCTTGCCCGCCGAAGCGTGATGCGTGCCGCCTGCCAAATTGGCCGCCAACCCTTCTGGCCGACCCTCCAGGCCCAGCGCCGTGCGCGCTGCCGCGACGGTGGCTCCGGCCGAACGGCGCGAGCGCTCGACCATTTCCACACTCCACGGAAAGCCGATCTCGCGCATTGCAGCCGCACCGAGCGTGCCGTCGGCCACTGCCTGGACGTAGGCCGGGGCATGCACCAGCGCCAACTCGCCGTCGCTGGCGCGCGGCGCCTCACCCATGCGCACCCCAGGCAGCTCGCGCGCTACGCGGTCGCGCAGACGCTGGTATTTAGCCATGGGAAAGCGGTGCCCCGACGGCAAGGGCAACACAAAGTGGTCAGCGTAAAAGGCTTGCAAGGTCGTGGACGCTCAAAAAAGCAAGTGCGATGCGGGACGTGTTTTGACTTGGAACCAGCATTGTGTCCGGGATATGAAAACCCGCTCCTTTCTTCTCCTGCTAGAGCGAGGGCTCTAAAATGCTGCGCTGCAACAAAAAACACTTGCAATCGCGCGGCAGGTCTTTATACTTCAGTTATGTTGCAGTGCAGCAATTAATGGCAGATAGCAAATTGTCCAGCAGCGCAACTACTTGAATTCTTAACCCACTTATATTCTGGAGATTTAAATATGTTGACCGCTGAACAAGTTATCGCTTCCCACAAAGCCACCGTTGAGACCCTGTTTGGTCTGACCAGCAAAGCCTTTGAAGGCGTTGAAAAACTGGTTGAACTCAATGTTCAGGCATCCAAAGCTGCCCTGGCTGAAAGCGCCAACCATACACAATCACTGCTGGGCGTGAAAGACGCACAGGAACTGCTGGCCCTGCAAGCCGGCCTGTTCCAGCCCCTGGCTGAGAAAACCGCTGCTTACAGCCGTCACCTGTACGACATCGCGACCGCCACTGGCGCTGACGTCGGTAAGTCGTTTGAAGGCCAAGCTGCTGAAGCCCAAGCCAAATTCATGGGCTTGGTCGACAACGCCTCCAAAAATGCACCGGCCGGTTCTGATACCGCTGTTGCCGTGATGAAAAGCGCCGTGGCTGCTGCCAACAACGCCTTCGAGTCCGTGCAAAAAGCGGTCAAACAAGCCAGCGACATGGCCGAAGCCAACTTCACCGCTGTGACCAACAGCGCTGTGAACGCTTCCAAGACGGTTTCTAAAAAGCGTTGATTTTCAGGGCTTGAAGTCGCTGGCCTGACCGCCAGTTCATTCAAGCCGGGTTTCGCCCCGCCTGAGATTGCAGAATTTTTGACAGGCGCGCAAACTCTACCCATCCTGGAGCTTCGAGCCGATACTGAAGCGGAAGTTCTAACCAGTTGTCTCCTCGGGTCCTTCCAGAAATTCAGTTTCACGGACCCCTTAAAGCCTGCTCGCAAGAGCAGGCTTTTTTTTGCGCCAATAATGCCTTAGGCCCTTTATATATATGCGCTGACAGCTATTAAAAATGTAGCGTCAGTTAGCGAACCTGCAAACGCAGAAGTTCCAGTTTGGCCTTGAGTGCCGGCAAGGCTGCCTGCATGGCGACACGGCCCGAATCTATGGCGCGCTGCCGTGATGAAAAATCGGCACTCCGGAGGCCCGTCAACACTGGCTGCACCACCACATCGGCGTCCTTGAGTTCGTACTGATTAATACTTTTGCCCATGATGGCAAAAGTTTGCAGCAGAATTTGCAGGGTGTCGCTGGCCTGGTTGGCCTCGGGCGGGCTGGAGATATCGACTGCAATCACCAGGTCGGCGCCCATTTGCCGCGCAAAACGCACGGGTACTGGCGACACCAGGCCCCCGTCGACATACTCCCGCCCGTTGATCTTCACCGGCACAAACACCGCCGGCACGGCGCTGGATGCGCGTACGGCGGTACCGGTGTCGCCCCGCTGGAACAGCACCGGCTGGCCGCTGTTCAGGTCGGTTGCTACGATGCCCAGCGGTATCACCATGTTCTCAATCAACCGACCCGCTACCAAGTCGTTCACATAACGGCCCAGCGCCTCGCCGCGAAACATGCCGCGGCCAAAAATAGGCAGCATCCAGTCGGTGATAGCCACTTCTTCAATGCCGAGCGCGGTCTGACGCAACTGGGCACTGCTTTTGCCGCTGGCGTACAGGGCGGCGACCAGGCTGCCGGCCGATGTACCCACCACCACGGAAGGCTTCAGACCGGCTTCCTCCAGCACTGCAATCACGCCCACATGGGCAAAACCGCGCGCAGCACCGCCACCGAGGGCCAGGCCGATTTTGACCGGCCTCGTGACCGCCACGTCCGCGGCGGGTGCTGCCGGAGGTGTACTGGTGCCCCGAGTGGCACAGCCCACCAGCAACGCCGCGCCTGAGAGGGTCAGCACCACAAGATGCCCTGCCCGCCCAGCCAGGCTTCCCCATCGAGTGGCTTTGAATTTGATCAACTTAAAGCGATTGAGAATAATTCGCATTTGTATTACAATCGATAGCATCTCAACCTTCCTAGTGAGTTCCATGTTTAAAAAAGCTCCGATTCTGGCCTGCCTGACGGTGGCCGCCGCCCTCTTTGGCGCCCTCGGCACCGCCCGCGCGCAGGAACAAATTGTCAACCTGTATTCTGCCCGCCACTACCAGACCGATGAGGCGCTTTACAGCAATTTCACCAAGGCCACGGGCATCAAGGTCAACCGCGTGGATGCCGACGACGCCGGAATCCTGGCCCGCCTGAAAGCCGAAGGCAGCGCCTCCCCCGCCGACCTGATTTTGCTGGTCGATGCTGCGCGGCTTTGGAAAGGTGACAGCGACGGCCTGTTCCTGCCGATCAAATCGTCGGTGCTGGAAGCGGCCATTCCGGCCCAGTTGCGCGCCAGGGCCACGCTGGAAGGCACGACCTGGTTTGGTTTTTCCACGCGCGCCCGTGTCATCGTCTACGACAAGCTGAAGGTGAAGCAAGCCGACGTCGACACCTATGAGGAGCTGGCCGACCCGAAAAACAAGGGCCTGTTGTGCACCCGCTCCGGCTCGCACCCTTACAACCTGTCGCTGTTTGGTGCGGTGACCGAACACATCGGCGAAGCCAAAGCAGAAGAATGGCTCAAAGGCATGGTGGCCAACATGGCGCGTTCGCCCAAGGGCGGTGACACCGACCAGATCAAGGGCGTGGCGAGCGGGGAATGCGGGATCGCTATCACCAACACCTACTACCTGGCGCGCCTCATGCGTTCGACGGCACCGGAAGACAAGGCCATCATGGACAAGATCGGTGTGGTATTTCCCAACCAGCGATCGTGGGGCACGCATGTGAATATTGCCGGCGCGGCGGTCGCCAAGAACGCGAAAAACCACGCGAACGCGGTGAAGTTCATGGAGTACATGGCCAGCCCCGAAGCGCAAAATTACTTTGCCAACGGTAACAATGAGTGGCCCGCCGTGGCGAGCGTGAAAATCAGCAACCCGGCCCTGCAGGCCATGACGGGCGGCGACTTCAAGGCAGAGACCCTCCCGATCAGCGCCATCGGCAATAACCAGATCAAGGTACAGCAAATGCTTGATCGAGTGGGTTACAAGTAAGGCGCGTAGCGAAGGGCGAGGGCCCCGCGCAGCGGGATCGATCAGCGCAGCGACTGCCGCGCGTGGCGCAATCGATGGGCGCCGCGTGAGAGCCGCGATCACCTGCCCGCCTCGCGCGGGCTTTTTCATGCGTGATAATTGACGTTTACGTCAATGTCAGATTTTCACACCACCACTTCAAAAGGATTTTTCTCATGGACATCGCGGGCAAAGTATTCATCGTCACCGGCGGCGCGTCCGGTCTGGGCGAAGGCACGGCACGCATGCTGGCGGCCAAAGGCGGCAAAGTCGTTATTGCCGACATGCAGGCTGACAAAGGCGAAGCGATCGCCAAAGACATAGGCGGCGCTTTTGTCAAATGCGATGTCAGCCAGGAAGCCGACGGCCAGGCGGTGGTCGCCAAAGCCGTCTCCATGGGCAAACTGATGGGCCTGGTCAACTGCGCCGGCATTGCACCGGCGGAAAAAACCGTCGGCAAAAACGGCGCGCACAACCTGGGTGTGTTCAGCAAAGCCATCATGGTCAACCTGGTCGGCAGCTTCAACATGATTCGCCTGGCCGCCGACGCGATGTGCAAAAACGAGCCCGAAGCGACTGGCGAGCGCGGTGTCATGATCTCCACAGCCTCGGTGGCAGCGTACGACGGCCAGATCGGCCAGGCCGCCTACAGCGCCTCCAAAGGGGGCATCGTCGGCATGACCCTGCCGATCGCGCGCGATCTGGCGCGCAACGGCATCCGCAACATGACGATTGCCCCCGGCATCTTCGGCACACCGATGATGTTTGGCATGCCCAAGGAAGTGCAGGACTCGCTGGCAGCGTCGGTGCCCTTCCCCAGCCGCCTGGGTACGCCGCAGGACTACGCGAAACTGGCCCAGCACATTTTTGAGAACGACATGCTCAATGGCGAAGTGATTCGCCTGGACGGCGCGATCCGCCTCGCACCCCGCTAAGGCAACACAGGTGCTGTAAACGGCAGGTGTTTTTGCTATTTAATTGATAGCTAATTAAGCAAGTCCTTAAAGGGCTAGAGGCCGATTTTACATGTTATCCCGTCAAATCGGCCTTGCTTTTTTTGCCGGCCCATCTGCTGCGAGCCCGGCGTTTCGCAGTGGTGGACGAGTGGGCTTGGGTTTACCATGAGGCCGATCACCCTCCCGGAGAAGCCATGAAACCCGTCTCTGCACTGAAGCACCCCGCCTTTCCACGCCTTTCTGCAGTACTTGGCGCTACTCTGCTGGTGGCCGGCTGCGCCTCGACTCCGCAATTTTCCTACCGCGTGCCCTCGCAGCCCGAAGGCTCGTCGGGCTACACCGAAAAACCTGGCTGGGCGACTTCGAAATTTGCCGTCGCTGCCGCCAATCCGCTGGCCACCGATGCCGGCTACCAGGTGCTCAAGGCTGGCGGCTCGGCGATTGATGCCGCCATTGCCGTGCAGATGGTGTTGACGCTGGTCGAACCTCAGTCCAGCGGTATTGGCGGTGGCGCTTTCCTGCTGCATTTCAACGGCAAGGCGGTCGAGGCCTTTGACGGGCGCGAAACCGCACCCGCTGCGGCGGACGAAAAGCTCTTCATCGGTGCCGACGGCAAGCCCATGGCTTTTATCGACGGCGTCGTCGGGGGCCGCGCGGTCGGGGTGCCCGGGACCGTCCGGATGCTGGAAATGGCGCACCGGGAGCACGGCAAGCTGCCCTGGGCCCAGTTGTTTGTCCCTGCCATCACGCTGGCCGAGAGCGGTTTCAAGGTCAGCGCGCGGCTCAACACCCTGCTCACTACCGAGCAGCACCTGAAAAAAGACCCGGTCGCTGCCGCCTACTTTTACAAAGCCAATGGCGAGCCGCTGGATGTGGGCTTTACGCTGCGCAATCCGCCGTTGGCCGATGTGCTGAAAAAAATCGCCGCCAGCGGCTCCAAAGGGCTGCTCGAAGGTGCAGTGGCTCAGGCGATTGTGAGCAAGGTACAAAGCCACCCGACCAACCCCGGCAGGTTGAGCCTGGCCGACATGGCGGGCTACCAGGCCAAAAAACGCGAGCCGATCTGCCACGACTACCGCGCCCAAGCCAGGGACTACCGCATCTGCGGCATGCCGCCACCGAGTTCGGGCGCGATTGCCGTCGGACAGATCCTCGGCATCCTGAACAACACCAACGCGGCGACCCTGACGCTGGTGACCGGCACCGGCGGCGTGCCCGGCACCCACGCGCCCACGCCATCGGCCGACTGGTTGCATCTCTACACCGAGGCCGCGCGCCTGGCCTTCGCCGATCGCGCGCAGTACCTCGGCGACCCCGACTTTGTGCAGCCGCCCGGCGGCACCTGGATGAGCCTGCTGGACCCCGCTTACCTGAGCGAACGCGCGAAATTGATTGCCGCGCAGCCCGGCGGACAAAGCATGAAAGTTGCCAAGCCCGGCGCGCCCGGCGGTGTGAAGGCCGCGTATGCACCGATGGCCGAGCAGCCCGAGTACGGCACCTCGCACATCAGCATCGTCGACCCTTACGGCAACTCGATTGCGATGACCACAACCATTGAAGACCAGTTCGGCGCGCGCCAGATGGTCCATGGTTTTCTGCTGAACAACGAGCTGACCGACTTCAGTTACGCCCCGACCGACGCCGAAGGCAAACCGGTGGCGAATCGGGTGCAGGCCGGCAAACGGCCGCGTTCGTCGATGGCGCCCACGCTGGTGTTTGACAAAGCCACCGGCGAGCTGGTGATGAGCGGCGGCAGCCCGGGCGGCGCGCTGATCATTCACTACACCGCCAAAACACTGTACGGGGTGCTGAACTGGGGCTTGATGCCGCAGCAGGCCATCAACCTGCCCAACTTCGGGTCGCTGAACGGCCCGACCCTGCTCGAAGAAAAACGTTTTGCACCCGCCACCGTCGAGGCTTTGAAGGCCCGCGGCGCCGAAGTGCGCGAGATGAACATGACCAGCGGCCTGCAAGCTATCGCGCGCGGCCAGGCCCATGGCACGCCGTTGTGGCTGGGCGGCGCCGACCCCCGGCGTGAAGGCGTGGTGATGGGCGACTGATCTTGGCCACCGGAGTCGCTTGGGGGACCCGCGCATGGGTTAGTCCCGATGCCACCGCGCGTCGGGACTTCTAAAGTGTTCGAATCAGCCGGACCAGACTCCGGCGGCTACACCCCGGAGACAACCATGCCCCTGTTCAAACCCACCCGCCGAGACTTCGTCCAGACCTCTCTCGCCGCCCTGGCCACCACCGCCCTGCCCGGCCTCGTGCGTGCCCAGGCCTTTCCGTCCAGACCCATCCGCCTGATCTGCCCCTGGCCCGCCGGCGGCTCGACCGACGCGGTGATGCGGTCGCTGGCGGACAGTGCCGGCAAGGCGCTGGGCGGCCAGATGATCGTGGACAACAAGCCCGGCGCCAGCGGCATGCTGGGCCCCAACGAGCTGGTCAACGCCAAGCCCGATGGCTACACGCTGTCGCAACTGACCATCGGCGTACTGCGCTTGCCGCACATGCAAAAAATGCAGTTCGACCCGATGAAAGACTTCACCTACATCGCCTGCCTCACCGGCTACACCTTCGGGCTGGTGGTGCGAGCCGATTCACCGATCAAGTCGGTGAAGGACCTGGTCGACTATGCCAAGGCCAATCCGGACAAGTTTAGCTACGGCTCCACCGGTAACGGCACCATGCCGCATCTGGCCGTCGAAGAGTTTTCGTCACGCGCCGGTATCAAGCTGCAGCACGTGCCATTCAAGGGTAACGCTGACGGCATGCAGGCGCTGCTGGGCGGCCACATCATGGCGCACAGCGATGCGACCGGCTGGGGCCCGCATGTGGATGCGGGCACCTGCCGACTGCTGGCCACCTACGGCAACAAGCGCACCAAACGCTGGCCCAACGTGCCGACATTGACCGAACTGGGCTACGACACCGTCTCGGAGTCGCCGTTTGGCATCGGCGCGCCCAAGGGCATGGACCCGGCCCTCACCCAGCGCCTGCATGACGCCTTCAAGAAGACACTGGAAGACCCGGCTGTGCTGGCCACGTTTGACAAGTACGACCAGTCGGTGATCTACATGAGCACCGCCGAATTCACAAAGTTCGCGCGCGACAACTACGCCAAGGAAAAAGCCGTCATCGAACGCCTGGGCCTGGCCGCCAAGCCAACCTGAACTGCAACTCGCTCACTTGCTGTCGGGTCAGGCCCTTGTCCCGGGCTTCCCATGCCGGACTTGATCCGGGATCCCCGCCTTGAGCTTTTCGTGCCAGCCATGATCCCGGATCCATGGATCGCGGAACAAGCCCGCAATGACCAACCCATGTTCAAGTCCATATCCCAATTCGCGGGTGTCACATTGACGTTGGCCCGGATCGGCCGGGCCTTGGTTGCGCTGATAGGATGCCAGGATTAGCCAGTCCGCATGGGCTGGGGCGGGGCGTTTTGCGCGGCTGTGCCGATGCGCTCGTACTCCGAGATGACCTGGGCGCCCAGTAACAGCAACGTGGCGGCGATTTCCAGGCTGAGTAAAACCACAATGGCGGTGGTCAGCGAGCCGTACACCAGGCCCACCTGCGAGAGCGTGCCAAAGTACCAGACCAGGACATGGCGCGTCACTTCCCAGAGCAACGCCGCCGTGACCCCGCCGATCAGCGCATGGCGCAGCGACAGCCTGCCCACCGGCATCACCATGTAAACCGATGTCAGCAGAAAAATCTCGCCGACAAAACCGAGCAGGTAGAGCAATACGCCCGCGAAACCGCTGAGCGACCAGCTGTACTCCAAAAATTCCACGCTTCTTTCGCCCATTGCCTGCAGGCTGCCGGAGACCAGCGTCACCAGCAGCAGTCCGATCCCCAAGGACAGGATGTAGAGGTAAGGCAGCACGGCAGACACCAGAAAGTGCCGCCGGCGAATAGCCACGCGGTGCAAAAACACAACCGACATTGCATTTTCAAGCACGGTAAAAGCCAACGAACTGAAAAAAAGCATGGTGGCCAGCAACAGCCAGCCCATGACTTCACGATGCGCCAAAAAATTCGCCAACTCTCCGACAATGAATTCGGACTGCCCCGGAGCCAGCCAGCCGATGTAGCGGCCTATCGCTTGCAGCAACGACGACTGATCAATCACATGCGACAGCGCAATGGCAATGAGAATGAGCAGCGGAACAATCGACAGCAAGGCGTAATAAGCCACGGCACCCGCCAGTAGCAGACCCTGATTGGCGCGAAAGCCCTTGAGTACCCGCAACGCAAAGGCGCCGGGATGGCTGAGTACATAGGCGGCCTGCGGTCCAATCATCATCATCTTCGTTCCGGAAAGGGGCAAATTGAGGATTGCTTCTTCTATCTTTGTTTTCGGTGCAGCTGCAGTACCGCTGCCGAAATGCATTTATACAATAAGTATTTCAAGAAAAATGGCTATCAACCTTGTCGGACGGTCGCAATCAGCTATTTATTTTATAGCAAAACATCCCGCTCTCAAACGTCAATCGCCACCGCCGAGCCGGCCTGTTTGCGCAGCTCGAACTTCTGGATTTTGCCGGTCGAGGTTTTCGGCAGCTCGCCAAACACCACGGTGCGCGGCACCTTGAAGCCGGCCAGGTGTTTTTTGCAATGCGCCACGATCTCTTGCGCCGTGGTGGACGCGCCCGCCTTCAGCTCGACAAAGGCGCACGGTGTTTCGCCCCAGCGCGCATCGGGCTTGGCCACCACGGCCGCGGCCAGCACATCGGGGTGGCGGTAGAGCACGTCTTCGACCTCGATGGAAGAAATGTTTTCTCCGCCAGAGATGATGACATCCTTGCTTCGGTCCTTGATTTTCATGTAGCCATCCGGATACATCACTGCCAGGTCGCCGCTGTGAAACCAGCCGCCGGCAAACGCCTCTTCGGTCGCCGTGGCGTTCTTCAGGTAACCCTTCATCGTAATGTTACCTTTGAACATGATCTCGCCCATAGTCTCTCCGTCCGGCGGCACCGGCTGCAGGGACGCGTCCAACACACGCACATCACGCTGCAGGTGATAGCGGACACCTTGGCGCGCATTGAGGCGCGCCCGTTCTCCAATATCCAGCGTCTCCCAGCCGTCCTGCACGGCACACACCGTGGCCGGGCCATAGGTCTCGGTCAGGCCGTAGACATGGGTAAGATCAAAACCCAGCGCTTCCATGCCCTCGATCATCGACGCCGGTGGCGCGGCGCCAGCCACCATGGCCTTGATGCCAGGCGGCAGACCGTGTTTCATGCTGTCGGGCGCATTGACAAGCAGGCTATGCACGATGGGCGCGCCGCAATAGTGGGTGACACCGTGCTTGCGAATCGCATCAAAAATCGCCTGTGCCTCGACCTTGCGCAGGCACACATTGACGCCGGCGCGCGCCGCCACCGTCCACGGAAAACACCAGCCGTTGCAGTGAAACATCGGCAGTGTCCACAGATACACCGGGTGTTTGGGCATATCCCATTCGAGGATGTTGGACACCGCGTTGAGCGCTGCGCCGCGGTGATGGTAGACCACGCCTTTGGGGTTGCCGGTGGTACCACTGGTGTAGTTCAGCGAAATCGCGTCCCACTCGTCGGCCGGCAACTGCCAGACATACGACGGATCGCCGCCGGCAATGAACTCGTCGTAGCGGATGCTGCCAATGCGCTCAACCGGCCCGGTGTACATCGCGTCCTCCACATCAATCACCAACAGCGGTGTGGTGGCCTTGCGCAGCGCCAGGGCTTTTTGCATGACGCCGGCAAACTCCGGATCGACAATGACCACTTTCGCCTCCCCGTGGTCCAGCATGAAGGCGATGGTTTCGGCATCCAGCCGGGTGTTCAGCGCATTGAGCACCGCACCGCTCACCGGAATACCAAAGTGCGCCTCGACCATCGGCGGCGTGTTGGGCAGCATCACAGCCACCGTGTCGCCTTTGCCAATGCCATGCTGCTGCAAGGCGCTGGCGAGCTGACGGCAGCGTGTGAAAACCTCGGCCCAGCTGCGGTGCAGGCCGCCATGCACCACCGCCAGCCGCTTCGGATAGACCTCGGCCGCGCGCTCAATGAATGACAGCGGTGAAAGCGCAGCGTAGTTGGCCTCGTTGGGCGCCAGGTTCTGGTCAAAAATGATGGGCATGGTGGCTTCCTCCGGTTGTAAGGGTCCGACGGCCATGGTAACGGCAGAATAATTTTCCGCCGGGCCGCCCGAAGGAAAATTAGCCCCTCGGGGGGCAGCGCAGCACGCGTAGCGACAAGCGTGGGGGCAATCCTGCCGAGGCACAATACAAGCGTGGCCATTCCTTCATCATTCATCCAGGAACTGCTGGCGCGCGCCGACATTGTGGATATTGTTGGCCGCCATGTGCAGCTGAAAAAAGGCGGCGCCAATTTCATGGGCCTGTGCCCGTTCCACGGGGAAAAATCACCCTCCTTCAGAGTCAGCCCGTCCAAGCAGTTCTACCATTGCTTCGGCTGCGGCGTGAGTGGTGACGCCATCAAATTCATGACGGAATATGGCGGCATGAGTTTTGTCGAGGCGGTGAAAGACCTGGCCCAGCAATACGGCCTGCAGGTGCCTGACGACGACGTGTCGCCGCAGGACAGGGCCAAGGTGGCGCAGGTGCGCGAGCAGCAGGCGACGCTCACCAGCGTGCTGGAAAAAGCCGCCATTGCCTACATCAAGCACCTGCGCAACTCGGCGCGCGCGATCGACTACTTCAAGGGCCGCGGCCTGTCGGGAGAAATTGCCAAAACCTTCGGCCTGGGTTACGCGCCAGAAGGCTGGCGTGCACTGGCCAGTGTGTTTCCCGATTACAACGATCCGCTGCTGGTGGAAAGTGGCCTGGTGATCACTGGCGAGCCTGGTGAAGAAAACGCGCAAGGCGAAGCCAAGCGTTACGACCGCTTCCGCGACCGCGTGATGTTCCCGATCCGCAACGTCAAGGGCGAATGCATAGGTTTTGGCGGTCGCGTGCTGGGCGATGAAAAACCCAAATACCTGAATTCCCCAGAAACGCCGGTGTTCAGCAAAGGCCGCGAGTTGTACGGCCTGTTTGAGGCACGCACCGCCTTGCGCGAACACGGCTATGCGCTGGTCACCGAGGGTTATATGGACGTGGTGGCACTGGCGCAACTCGGTTTTGCCAACGCGGTCGCGACCCTGGGCACGGCCTGCACCGCCGACCATGTGCAAAAGCTGTTTCGTTTCACCGACTCGGTGGTGTTCAGCTTTGACGGCGACAGCGCCGGCCGCCGCGCCGCGCGCAAGGCGCTGGACGCCGCCCTGCCCTTTGCGACCGATGTGCGCAGCGTCAAGTTTTTGTTCCTGCCGGAAGAGCACGACCCCGATAGCTACATCCGCGAGCACGGCAAGGACGGTTTTGCCGCTTATGTGAGCAAAGCCGTGCCGCTGAGCAAATTCATGCTTGAAGCCGCCGGCGAAGGCTGCGAGCTCGACACCGCCGAAGGCCGTGCCCACATGGCCAGTAATGCGCGCCCGCTCTGGACCGCTTTGCCCGACGGCACGCTCAAGCGGCAATTGCTGGCCGAGATCGCCGACCAGGTGCAGATCGACAGCCGCGAGCTGCTGCAGATCTGGCAGCCGACCTCAAGCCCAAGCGGCTATAAAAACAATAGCAGCTCACGCCTGCCGGATAAGGGCTATAGGCAAAAAACGTCTGAAAATTCAGGTGCAGCGTCGAATTTGGAAGAATTTTCAGGCAATTTTTCGGACCTGCACGACGAAAGCGCTTACGCCGCGTCACTGCCGGCCGCAGCCGGCGCCCGCAGCCGTCCGGCCAGGCGTATTGCCGGGCGCGTTTTGCCGGCCAGTCGCGAAGACCGGGTGCTGCGACTGATGCTGACCGAGCCGCAAAGCTGGGACAGGCTCAGCAACGAGGAACATGTGTTGTTGTCGGAACTGCCGACGCCGCACGGGCCGCTGTTCGTCTGGCTGGAAAGCCAGCTGCATGAACACGGACCGCAGCCTTGGGCGGCGCTGCGCGAGAGCCTGCGTGAGCACGCGCAGGAAACCTATGCGGTGCAGCAGCTGGCGCAGATTCCCGAAGGCATAGAGACCGACTGGGACGAGGTCCGCAGTATTTTGCGGCAGCTCGGGGAGCTCAAACGCCAACAAACACTGAAACAGCTGGCCGAACAAGCCGCCACCGACCCCGCCGCCATGCAGCTTTACCGGGAGCTGCTGGCGCGTCCAAAAACATCCTGAAAATCGCCCAAAAAAAAGGCAACAGGGTATAATCCGGTTTTCCGCTACGGCAAGCGCGACAGCAACACCTCCGGCACCAGCCCCCCGCTATAAACGGGACCTCTCGGTAACAGGGCGATCTCCCCGCAAGGACTGCATTCCAAATGTTCGCCCAAACAACTTGCCCAAAATGCCCAGCCAGCCGGCGCGGGCATTTTTTGTGCCTGCGCCTTGGCATCTGTCAAGCGCCAGGAACTCGCTCATGAAGTGATGACATCTGGAGTTCGCCGTGCTCGCTCAAAAGTCCGACAAGCCCGCCAAGACCGTTGCCCAGTCCTCACGGGACGGCAAGCTTGAAAAAGTCCAGAAACCCCCCACCTCCAAAGCAGTCCTTGGCAAAACAACCGCAGCTTCCAAAGCGTCCATGAAATCTGAAAAGCCAGTCAAGAAAGTGTCCATCGTGCCGACCAAGACCCCTCCCACCTCCACCGCTAAACCCGCTGCCAGCAAAGCGCTCGAACTGAAGGTCGCTCCGACCGCAGCTGATGCAGAAGCGCCCGTGAAAAAGAAACCCGGCCGCCCGCCGAAAAACCCGGCAGCAGCCCTTGACGCTGGTACGTCTACCGGTGCCAAGCGCGGCCGCAAGCCGAAAATCGCCCTTAAGGGTGAAGGTGATGAGGACCTTTCGGACATCGAAGCCGAGTTTGCCGAAGAACCGGTCGCAGAGACCACCGAAAAGGTTAAACCGCTGCGCATGAAAATCAGCAAGGCGAAAGAACGCGCCTTGATGAAAGAGTTTGGTCTGGATGAGACGGTACTGTCTGAAGAAGACATGCTCAAGCGCCGCCTGCGCTTGAAAACCCTGATCAAGCTCGGTAAAACGCGCGGCTACCTCACGCACGGCGAAATTTCCGACCACCTGCCGGACAAGCTGGTCGATGCCGAGACGCTGGAAGTTGTCGTCAACATGCTCAACGACATGGGCGTGGCGGTGTACGAACAGGCGCCCGATGCCGAGACCCTGCTGCTCAACAACACCGGCCCCACGGTAGCCACCGAAGAAGAAGCCGAAGAAGAAGCCGAAGCGGCGCTGTCCACCGTTGACAGCGAGTTCGGCCGAACCACTGACCCGGTACGCATGTACATGCGTGAAATGGGCACGGTCGAGTTGTTGACGCGCGAAGGCGAAATCGAGATCGCAAAACGCATCGAGGGCGGCCTGATGCGCATGATGGAGGCCATTTCCGAAAGCCCTGCCACCATCGCAGAAATTTTGCGCCTGGGCGAAGACATCCGTGAAGGCAAGATCGTCATTTCCACGGTGGTGGATGGTTTTTCCAATCCCAACGAAGCCGACGACTATGTGGCCGAGGAAGACTTTGACGAGTTCGATGAAGAAGACGACGACGACGGCAAGGGCGGCTCCAAGGCGCTGACCAAAAAGCTGGAAGAACTGAAAAAAGAAGCGCTAACCCGTTTAGACACCATCGCCTCCCTGTTCGAGAAAGTTCATAAAACCTACGACAAAGAGGGCTATGGAACCCCGACTTACGTGAAGGCCCAAAAAGCCCTGAGCGACGAGCTGATGACGGTGCGTTTTACCGCCAAGACCATTGAAAAATTGTGCGATTTGCTGCGCGGCCAGGTGCTGGACGTGCGCAAAAAAGAGCGCGAGCTGCGCCGCATCATTGTCGAAAAATGCGGTATGCCGCAGGAAGTGTTTGTCAAAGACTTCCCGCCCAACCTGCTGAACCTCAAGTGGGTGGAAAAACAGGTTGCGTCCGGCAAACCCTGGTCCATCATCATGGCCCGCAACATTCCGCCGATCCAGGAGTTGCAGACCAAACTGGCCGAATTGCAAGCCCGTGTGGTGGTACCGCTCGGACAGCTCAAGGATATCAACAAGCGCATGAACGAAGGCGAGACCAACTCGCGTGACGCCAAGAAAGAGATGATCGAGGCCAACCTGCGCCTGGTTATCTCGATTGCGAAAAAATACACCAACCGCGGTTTGCAGTTTCTTGACCTGATCCAGGAAGGCAACATCGGTTTGATGAAAGCCGTGGACAAGTTTGAATACCGCCGCGGCTACAAATTCTCGACCTACGCGACCTGGTGGATTCGCCAGGCGATCACTCGTTCGATCGCGGACCAGGCCCGCACCATCCGCATTCCGGTGCACATGATAGAGACCATCAACAAGATGAACCGTCTGTCGCGCCAGCATTTGCAGGAGTTTGGCTTTGAGCCTGACGCCAGCATTTTGGCCGCGAAGATGGAAATTCCTGAAGACAAGATCCGCAAGATCATGAAGATCGCCAAAGAGCCGATCTCAATGGAAACGCCGATTGGTGATGATGACGATTCCCACCTCGGTGATTTCATCGAAGACAGCGCCAACACGGCTCCGCTGGAAGCCGCGATGCAAGCCGGCCTGCGCGATGTGGTGAAAGACATCCTGGACAGCCTGACGCCGCGCGAAGCGAAGGTGCTGCGCATGCGTTTCGGTATCGAGATGTCAACCGACCACACGCTGGAAGAAGTTGGCAAGCAGTTTGACGTGACGCGCGAGCGCATTCGCCAGATCGAAGCCAAGGCTTTGCGCAAACTCAAGCACCCCAGCCGCAGCGACAAACTCCGCAGCTTTATCGATACGCTGTAACCGCCTCAAGCCACAAGCCCTCGCCCGCGAACAGCGGGCGGGGGCTTTTTTGTGGGGCCAGTGAATGACAGACGCTGAGGAAGTCAACGCACTACAACCCCTGTCTTGCAGGAAGTGGGGTGACGGACAGGTCGGTTTACCCGCGCCCTGGTCCTCGAGTGCTCGATGCCTCTCGCGCAAATCACACGGGCAAGGAGCCTGGTTCAATGGCCGATGGCGACGGGTCCAAACCACACGGAACACCGCAAATTTATGCGCTATCGCGTGCCAGAGCCCGGTTTCGCGTTTCCTCGAAGTCCAGCGGGGGCGGATACTTCGCATCCCATTTCCCGGCCTGAAGCACCTGGCCCGGAACCCCGTGCCCAATCATCCCCGGCAAGCGGGCGGCACATGCCAGCAGCGCGTCAAGATCGACCCCCGTGTTACAGCCCATTGCCATCAACATGTGCACAAGATCCTCGGTGCAGATATTGCCGGTTGCGCCAGGCGCAAACGGGCAGCCGCCCATGCCACCGAGGGAGGCATCGTAATGATCTATGCCTGCCGCCAGACCGGCAATCACGTTAGCCAGACCCATGCCGCGCGTGTTGTGGAAATGCAGGGTAAGTTCGACCCCCGGCCAGCGCTGGATCAGTCCGTCGCACAATGCCTCGACCTGCGCCGGATGAGCCATGCCCGTGGTGTCGCACAAGGTGACGCCCTCAACGCCCTGGTTCGCGAACCAGTCCCCCAGTTCGATCACCTCATCGAGATTGACGACTCCCTCCATGGGGCAACCAAACGCAGTGGAGATGGAGACATTGATGGCTGCCTGGCCACGGGCCACGCGATTGATGTCAGACAACACCTGGCGTGATTGCGCCCGCGTCATGCGGGTGTTGGCGAGGTTGTGGGTTTCGCTGGCCGACATCACCAGGTTGATTTCGTCAACGCCACATTCAAGCGCCCTTTCGGCGCCACGCAGGTTCGGCACCAGAGCCACATAGGTTACCCCTGGCACGCGATCGATTTGCTTCATCACAGCTTCTGCATCGCGCAGCGCAGGAATGGCCTTGGGCGACGTGAACGACGTCACCTCGATCTTGTGCAGGCCGGTGCGGCTCAGGTCATTCACCATGCCCACCTTGTCCTCTGTCGGTACAAACACCGGTTCAATCTGCAGGCCGTCACGCATTGCCACGTCGTTCACGTAAATACGCCGGCCCTTGTAACCATGCAGAGGAAGCTTCGTTATCAGCATCAAATCACCCCTTTCTGGCGCAAGTCGTCCATTTGGCCAGCGCCAACTCCCATGGACGCCAGCACGGCCTCCGTGTGTTGCCCCAAATCAGGGCCGCCGCCGTCAAAATCCCCAGGTGTGACGCTGAGCTTGGGTACGACCCCCGGGACCTTGAGCTCGGACCCGTCCTGCAGCTGGATCGTCCTCAACATGTCGCGTGCCTGGTAGTGCGGGTCATGCACGATGTCCTTGATCGTGAAAACTTTTCCTGCAGGCACACGAGCCTCGCCCAGCGCTGACAGCGCTTCTTCGAGACTGCGCACAGTCGTCCAGTCTGAGATGGCTTGGTCTATTCGTTCCATGTATTGAACACGGCCCGGATTGCGGGCCAGGCGTGCGTCGTTGCCCAGGTCGTCCCGGCCGATCAAACCCATCAGACGCTTGAAAATACTGTCGCCGTTGCCGGCGATCAAGACGTAACGCCCGTCGGCACAGGGATAAGCGTTGGTTGGTGATATGCCCTGGAGTGCACTGCCGGCAGGTTCACGCACCATGCCGTGACGGTCGAACTCGGGTACCGCGCCCTCCATCATGTTGAATACGGATTCGTAGAGCGCCACGTCAATCATTTGACCCTGCCCCCCGTTGGCCGCACGGTGGTACAGCGCCATCATGACGCCGATAACGCCATGCAGCGCCGCCAGTGAGTCGCCGATGCTGATACCCGGTCGAACCGGCGCCTCGCCCGGCATGCCCGTGATATAGCGAAACCCGCCCATCGCTTCGGCTATGACACCAAAACCGGGGAGATCGCGTAGCGGCCCGGTCTGGCCATACCCTGAAATCCGCAGCATGATGAGCTTCGGGTTGAGCCTGGAAAGCGTGTCGTAATCCAGCCCCCACTTCTCCAGCGTGCCGGGTCGGAAGTTTTCGATGACGACATCGGCCTCGCATGCCAATTTCCTCACCAGGTCCTGCCCTTCCGGCTGGCGCAGGTCAATTGCTACCGATTTCTTGTTGCGGGCCTGTACATGCCACCACACCGAAGTCGTTCCTGCCAGCGTGCGCCAGGAACGCAACGGATCGCCGATCCCGGGCGGTTCGATCTTGATGACTTCGGCACCAAATTCGCCCAGTGTCTTTGCCGCGAACGGTCCGGCAATCAGACTGCCCATCTCAATGACGCGCAGCCCGGATAAAGGTCTGGTTTTAGGATTGTTCACGATGTGTCCTTAACTGGTGAAGACGCCGCTATCGGTTCGGTCAAGCATCATTCGAGCTTGATGCCAGCGTTCTTGACCAGTTGCGCCCATTTGGCCGTGTCTGCCTTCAGAAATGCGGCAAATTGCTCCGAGCTACCGCCTAAAATCTCACCGCCCTGGCTGCTGATCTTTTCCACCACGTCGGGCGACTTGAGGATCGCGTTGATTTCGGTATTCAGCCGGGCGGTAATGTCCTTCGGCAGGTTCGCTGGCCCGAACATGGCAAACCACTGGCTCATTTCAAATTTGGGCAAGCCGGCTTCATCGAGGGTGGGCACTTCGGGCAGGAGCGGCGAACGGCGAAGGCTGGTGATGGCCAGCGCGTTCAACTTTCCGGCACGAAGGTGCGGCAAGACATTGGGCGGCGATTCAAAATTGAGCTGCACTTGCCCGCCCAGCAGATCGGTAATGGCCGCGCCGCTGCCCTTGTAGGGAACGTGCACCATTTGGGACTGGGTAGCCTGCATGAACTGCACCGCAGCCAGGTGTTGCGCGGTACCGCTTCCTGACGAAGCAAAGCTCAACTTGTTCGGGTTCTTGCGGGCGTAGTCGATGAAGCCCTTGACATCCTTCACGGGCACGGAAGGGTGCACGGTTAGCAGCACCGGCGTGGAGGCAACATGCACAATCGGCGTGAAGTCGCTGATGACGTCATAGGGCAACTTGGGATACAGCGCGGGAGCCACCGAGTTCGAGCCGAAGTGGCCCATCAGCAGCGTGTAGCCGTCGGCTTTGGACTTGGCCACGAAGTCGGCCCCGATGGTGCCGGTGGCACCCGCCTTGTTCTCCACAACCACCGGTTGGCCCAGCTGGGTCTGGAGTTTTTGGGCAATCACTCGCGCGAGCACGTCTGTAAAGCCACCCGGTGCAAACCCTACCACGATCCGGATAGGTTTGTCCGGGTATTGCTGGGCCATGACCGATGGGGTGGCAAGCACACAGGCAATCAGGCCGGCCAGCAAGGCAAGGCGACGACGGACAGGCAGATTCATGATGTCTCCGGTAAGTTATGGCTGGACTGCCTCCCCAGGCTCAGTCGCGCGCGCGTTCTGCGTTATGAAACTAACCGTAGAACTTTAAAAGCAACCGCCGATTTTCACCAGCGATTCTTCGGGATGTCAGCCATCACCAATCGTCACGGCAGAACGCGACTCCGAAAGATGCTCCGCGAGCATGCGCGCCACCCGGGTCAGCAGATGCCGCTCCCGCGTCACCACCACCAGTTGCCGCCGGGCCCAGGGCTCCATCAGCGGCTTGGCCACCAATCCTTCAACCTCGAGGTAAGGAACGACACTGCCCTGCGGCAAAACGCCCACGCCCAGGCCCGCCGACACCATCTTGCGCAGCCCGTCAAAACTGGTGGCCTGAATGCGTAGCTTCAAAGGGCGCTGGAGCCGCTGTGCCGCATCCACCACCATTTCACACAAAGACGTGCCACGAGGCAGCCCGACGTGGTCATAAGCAAGTGTGTCGGCAAAGCGCACTTGCCTGCGCCTGGCGAGCGGATGCCCCTTGGGCATCATCACCATCAACTGGTCGGACTGGTAGGGTTGAAACACCAGCTGGTTTATCGGTTTGCCGGCGACCATGATTCCAACATCGGCCAAGCCTTCCAGCACCAGCTTCTGCGTCTGATCGCTGGTGCGCTCCTCCAGGTCAATCTTGACTGTCGGATGCTTCTTCAGGAAAGCCAAGATGTCAGCGGACAGGAACTGGACAATCGCCGAAGTGTTCGCCAGCAGCCGGACTTGGCCCCGCGCGCCGCTGGCGTAGTCGCTTAGGGCGCCATCCAGGCGCTCAAGCTCCGCGACCACCCGCTTCGCATGCGCCACCAACTCCATCCCAGCCGGTGTGAGAAACGCGCCGCGCCGGTGCCGATAAAGCAAGCTGGTGCCGCACGCAGACTCCATCTCGGAAACGCGCTTGCTGATCGCAGAAGGCACGGTGTGCTCACGCGCGGCGGCCTGCGCAATGGAACCCTCATCGGCAATGGCAATAAAAGCTTTGAGAGTCTGGAAGTCGTAGCGCATGGAGAAAGGGGTTGTGGGTCGGTCTGCAACTGAATGTATACGATGCCGCAAGCGCCCGCAAAGAGCCACAGTGGTGCCTTGCGCCGCTGCAGGTCTGGTGGTGGAGACGGCGCAGGAGGTCTGGGGTTCGGCCTGAACCGACAGCTGCGGCCGCTCACTATTAATTTGACAGCTGTTTGCGCAAACTCCGCGGCACCGGTAGCCAAAATTTGCAGCTGATTGGCATTCCGTGCGGCACCCACTGCTCTTTCGTGAGACACGTCGTCAAGGTCACCATCGCCCCGCGAGGTTGCCGTCGATCTGGCAGGCCACCTGCGCGGGCAAGCGTTGGCTCGCGGTCTACGGTCGTGCGCGCTTCTGAACGGGAAACGCGCCCCCGTGTTACGGGGACGCGTCATTCGGGGGGCAGTTGATGGACTGCAGGCGTTTCAGGCCGGCTCCACATCGGCCCCCAGATCACCCGCAATCAGCCGGAACTGCTCCAGTGCCGCTTCCAGATCGTCGACGATTTCCTGCGCGATTACATCCGGTGGCGGCAGGTTGTCACTGTCAGCCAGGCTGTCGTCCTTGAGCCAGAAAATATCCAGGCTGGCTTTGTCGCGGGCGATCAGTTCGCTGTACTCGTAGACACGCCAGCGGCCCTCGGCGTTCTCGGCTGACCAGGTGGCTTTGCGGTCATGCCGGTTGGCCGGGTTGTAGAGCTTGACGAACTCGTCCAGGTGTTCACGCCTGAGCGGGTTGGTCTTGAGCGTGAAGTGCTGGTTGGTGCGCAGGTCGTAGATCCACAGCTTCTTCGTCCACGGTGTCTCGCTGGCGGGCTTGCGCTCAAAAAACAGCACATTGGCCTTGACCCCCTGCGCGTAGAACAGGCCGGTGGGCAGGCGCAGCAATGTATGCACATTGCACTCGTGCAGCAGTTTTTTGCGAATGGTTTCGCCCGCGCCGCCTTCGAACAGCACGTTGTCGGGCAGCACCACCGCAGCGCGGCCGTGTTGCTTGAGCAGCGTCTTGATGTGCTGCACAAAATTGAGCTGTTTGTTACTGGTCGTCGCCCAGAAGTCATCCCGCTCAATCACGTCTTTTTCGGTACTGACCCTGCCTTCCGCCCCGGTAATCATGGTGCTGCTCTTCTTGCCAAACGGAGGGTTGGCCAGCACCACCTCAAAGCGGTCGCCGGGGTCGGCTGCCAGCGCGTCGGCCACCACAATCGGCACTGACTTGTCGGTG
Source organism: Polaromonas sp. (assembly GCA_046714915.1). Classification (GTDB taxonomy): domain Bacteria; phylum Pseudomonadota; class Gammaproteobacteria; order Burkholderiales; family Burkholderiaceae_C; genus Polaromonas. The sequence continues at coordinate 23,350 of JBKJZS010000445.1, forward strand.
CCAATGCCGTGCAGCATCATGTTCATGGCTGCAAGGCGGGCTGTGCTCTGCACCAGTTCGTAGCCGCGCAAGGCCTTTTCCTTCAGATGCTTTTTTTGCTCGCGCGTGAGGTTGGGGTTGTGCTCGGCCACATGGTTGTGCGCGGCAAACAAAAAGCCGCCTGTGCCGCACGCCGGGTCGCAAATCGTGTCACCCGGCTTGGGCGCAATGCAGTCCACCATGGCCTGGATCAGTGGGCGCGGCGTAAAATATTGCCCTGCCCCGCTCTTGGTGTCTTGCGCGTTTTTCTCCAGCAGGCCCTCATAGGCATCGCCCTTCACGTCCGCACCCATGGCCGACCAGTTTTCGCAGTCAATCAAGTCCACCACCAGGCGGCGTAGCTTGGCCGGGTCCTGAAACTTGTTTTGCGCCTTGTTAAAAATTAGGCCAATCGTGCCCTTCTCTGCACCCAGCTTTTCCAGCGTGTGGCGGTAGTGGTCAAACAAGTCGTCGCCGTCTCTGGCCAGCAGCGAAGGCCAGTCAAAGCCTTTGGCAATCGGGCTGGGCTGGCTCCACGGCGGCTGGCTGCGCTCGTCGGCCATTTTGAGGAACAGCAGGTAGGTGAGCTGCTCCACATAGTCGCCGTAGCTCATGCCGTCGTCGCGTAATACATTGCAGTAGTTCCAGAGTTTCTGGACGATGGTGGCTGAGTTCATGTTCTTGTCTTAAAGGGTATCGGTGAGTCCATCGCAAACCGCTGCTATCAGTCTGCGGGCTTGTTCCAGGTCGAGGCCAGATTGGCTGGCGAGCAACAACGGTCCTTGCGCATCGGCTTGCGGCAGCAAGATGTCCAGCACCCGCTCGATGGCCGGCTTGTCGAGCAGAAGTGCAATATCACGGCCCAGTAGTTGCGCCCCGGTTGCTTCGTGATCGTAATCTTCCGCCATGAACAGATCGCCATGGTCGCGCGCTGCGCGGTCAATATTGCCGCAGTCCATATAGCTTCGCAGATACAGCAGCAGGTCATCAGCGTCTCGCCCGGGGTGGCTATGTTTGCGGTCTTGCCAGGCAATCACCTTGAGCAGGGCAAGCGCGGGAATCGAAGCAACATGCGCCGTCACCGCCTGGGGCAGCCGCACTGATACGGTCGCATTGAATGCCTCGCGCGCACCAAAACAATCGAAAACGGTGCTCTGATCTGGCGGCCAGGCTATGGTGCGATCGGCACGCTCAATACCGCCAAAAGGCATGATATCCAGGGGCAAACCACTTTGGTGACGCAGCCTGTGTGTGGCAGCGCCGGCACGCTCCGAAAAGTCACCACCCTCTATCAGCGCTGTGCGCAGCGCGGCAAAAGACGCCCAGTCCGGCACCATCACCGCAAAATCCACGTCCTGGGTCTGGCGTCCGGGCTCGATATTGTGGCCATGGCGCAGCATGACGTCGCGTGCTGCAGCCCCCATCAAAAAGAAATCGACGCCCATAGGCTGAGCCACTCTTTGCAAAGAGCCCACCACCTGCGCCAACGGCACCAGGTCAGCCTTCTGTGAGAGGTCGAGCGACATAGGCGTCATAAATCATTTTGGCTGTCTCAATGCAGCGGGCATCTCCCGTCGCCAGCAAGTCGGCATACACCAGCAGCGGCGGTACCAAGTTGGTGTGCTGAGGGTCACCGGGGAAATTCCAGAAGCGCTTGCGCACTTCCACCACCGCCGTATGACCGGGCGCAGGCTCCTTCATGAACTTTTGGCGAGCGGCCAACAGGCCAGGCAGCTTCTCGGCGTAGAGAGTCAAGACACCGGGGCGCAGGTAATCTGTCAGAACCGCGGCAGCGGGTTCGCCCCCCCACAAGGCACCGTGTTCAGCGAGCGGCCAGTCTTTCCAGCCTTCCAGCGTGGGCACATAGTAGCGGCCGAGCAATGTACGTGGCCGCAAAACGCGGGCATAGGTGGTGGCCCACTCGTCAAGCAGACGTTCAAGCTCAAACAGCCGGCGCGTGCCGCGTTTGCCCTTGAGGTCACGCACATAGCCCAGTTGCTGCAGATCAGGAATCACCCAACCGACGGTGCCATGCGCCACGCCAGCCATTTCAGCCAGTTCCCGGTAGGGGCGATTGACGGCCTGAGGGTTGCATAACAAGGTGAACAGCACCTGCAGCCCGGTGGGCTGGAAGGCGCGGCCAGCGGTTTGCGTGGCGGGCTTGGCGGCAGGTTTTTGGCCCTTGACCCAAATGAGGAGGGGTGGCTGCTCAAAGTAGGCATTGCCCGCCGTATCAAGAAAAGCGATATGCCGCGCCTTCAGCTCGTCCGCCAGCGCAGGCGTGACGTAGTCCGTGACCAGCATCGCCTGCTGCCCCAGGCGTTCCAACTGCTGCAGTGCGGCGCCCAGCGTGGCGGGATGTAGCGTACGGCGCACTGCAACGGCATAAAGCACTTCCTGCCCGCCGTGGGTGACACGCACCAGCGCATCGGCGCGGGCCCGGCCCAACTGCGGATCGCGCTGTACGACTTGCACGGTGACACCCAAGCCCGCAGCCGCTTCTACAGCGGCATCCAGCAGCGTTTGCTCGGGGATCAAGGTTGGCTTGTCCATTTATTTGTAATGTCCATTATTTATGGGCCAATGTCAATAATGGACAAATAAGAACAAAAACACCTGCAAACTAAATTTTGTCCAATAAAACTCATTGTTCACCAAAAATAGACAAGTGAATAT
>JBKJZS010000446.1:0-7011 GCA_046714915.1 Polaromonas sp.
CCGGCCGTTGCAGGGTCATGAATTCGCCGGGTGCAATGCGGCCCAGGTCCATCTGGGTCGCGGGAGCGGTGGACAGTTGGATCTTCGCATCCTCCACCTGCATCGCCAGCCAGTGCCCCGCGCGCTCGGCCACCAAACGCTGCAGGCGTTCCAGCTTGTCTTTCTCCAGCGCTTCGCGGTGCATGTCAGTGATTTGCGACCACGCCTTTTTTGTGTAGGCGAAGTTGATCGTGTGCCAGGTCGCCAGGTTGAAGTACTGCGCCGACGGCACCTCCCGCCCGCTTTTGAGCCGGCTGCCCAGGCCCATCAGGGGCATCAAGCTGGCCAGGCTGAGGTATTTATCGAAATCGGTACCGCCGATATGCACACCCGTGCTGGCGAGGATGTCGTCCCGCCGGTCGGGCTTGCCCGCGCGCTCGGGAGCCAGCCGCACCAATGCAAAGTCCGAAGTGCCCCCGCCAATATCCACGACCAGGACCAGCTCTTCCCGCGTGACGTGCGACTCGTAGTCAAAGGCCGCGGCAATCGGCTCGTACTGAAAAGCAATCTCGCGCAAGCCCACGGCATGGGCGATCCCGGACAGTGTGTTTTCAGCCTGCTGATCGGCACGCGCGTCGCCATCCACAAAAAACACCGGACGCCCAAGCACGGCGCGGCTGAACTCACGCTGGCCGGCCTTCTCGGCGCGGCGCTTGAGCTCGCCGATGAACTGCTTCAGCAGGGCACGAAACGGAAGTGCGCGTCCGGCCACTTCGGTCTGTTGGTCGATCAGCGAAGTACCGAGCAGGCTTTTGAGCGAGCGCATCAAGCGCCCTTCGTAACCCGCCAGATAATCGGCCAGCGCGGCACGGCCATAACTGACGTGCGCGTCCTCTGCGTGAAAAAACACGACCGATGGCAGGGTGAGCTTGCCGTCTTCAAGCGGCAACAATGCCACCTTTCCAGGCCGTGCCGCCTGGCCGCAGCCTGCCGTGGAGTTGGACGTCCCGAAGTCAATGCCGCAGGCGTCAATTGCGGTTGGCATCGCCTTAGCCGGGCCGCTGAAAATCGCTGTCCGCCCAGCTCGTGGCGCTGGCCCGGCTCAGCTTGAAAGCTGACGGAACACGCACTTGCGCCAGCTGCTCGCCGGCCTCGTCATGCGCCGTCAGTACCGCATACGGGTGGTCTTCGTCAGGAACGATGTCCAGCGAGACCGTGACTCTGGCGCCGCCAGAAGTCACCGCCATGCTTTGGTGCAGCGCGGCATGCAACTGTTGCTCTTGCCTGCGAACAAACTCCGACGCGGTCTTGACCAGCGTACTGAATGCCGGGCCGTCCAGTGGCTTGGGGTTTTTCTTGTCGCGCCCCATGGTCCACGGCCCCACCAATGCGGGTTCAGGTTCCCCGTCCTTGATCATGGCCACGGCCCAACCGTCGTCGTCTTCATTCTTGAGCACGCGCGCGGTCCAGCCGTCGCCGTGCCATAGACGCGGTTGCCGGGTATTGCTGTCAGGGTCAGGGGAAGTTTCGGGAGAAAGCTCGGGCGAGGGTCGGGCAATGTCGGTCACAGTAGGAGTCGATTAAAGGCCAAAGAAGCGAAGATCCGCTGTCGGCTGGCGCTGATTTTAGCGGCTGTCCCCCTCCCCGCCATGCCACGGCCTGCCGACATTCCACCCTCGCAGAACGCTCCCTCTCGTAAACCTTGATGACATTCAGCCCCGGCGCCGATAGGCTTGCAACTTCAAGGTAGCTGTAACCCCGGAGAACTTCATGACCAACCGCCGCGAATTCATGTCCAGCACCACCGCCGTCGTCGCCGGCATCGCGATGCCGTCTCTGGCCCGGGCGCAAGCCTTCCCCGCGCGTCCCATCAAATACATCTGTCCCTGGCCGGCCGGCGGCTCCACCGACGCCGTGATGCGCGCCCTTGCCGAAAGCGCCGGCAAGACGCTGGGCCAGACCATCATTATCGAGAACAAGCCCGGCGCAGGCGGCATGCTGGGCGCCATAGAAATGCTCAGCGCGAAGCCCGATGGCTACACGCTGACGCAGTTGCCGCATGGCGTCTTTCGCATTCCGCACATGCAAAAGGTAGCCTACGACACGCTGAAAGATTTCACCTGGATCGCCTGCCTGACCGGTTACACCTTTGGCTTGGTGGTCCCGGCCGACTCGCCGATCAAAAGCATCAAGGACCTGGTGGCCTACGCCAAGGCCAATCCCGAGAAGTTCACCTACGGCTCCACCGGCACTGGCACCAGTCCGCACTTGGCGGTCGAGGAATTCGCCCAGCGGGCCGGCATCAAGTTAACGCATGTGCCCTTCAAGGGCAATGCCGACAACATGCAGGCCGTGCTGGGCGGCCACGTGATGGGCGCCAGCGATGCCACCGGCTGGGGCCCGCACGTGGATTCGGGCAAGCTGCGGCTTCTGGCCACCTACGGCAGCAAGCGCACCAAACGCTGGTCCAGCGTGCCCACGCTCGATGAGCTGGGTTACCAGACGGTATCGGACTCGCCCTTTGGCGTGTGCGGACCAAAAGGCATGGACCCGGGCATCGTCCGGACACTTCACGACGCCTTCAAGAAAACCCTGGAAGACCCTGCCGTGCTGGCCACGTTTGACAAATTCGACCAGGCGGTGATCTACATGAACACCGAGCAGTACACCAAGTTTGCCCGCGACAGCTTCGCCGCTGAGAAAGCCACAATAGAGCGCCTGGGCATGGCCAGCAAGGGGTAGGACGCTGCCCCGGGAATAAGGCTTTTGGAATGGCTTTAATCCTGCGGTGGCACCGTCGTTGGGTGCGTCCTGGGACGCATTCAGGCTCTTGTTTTTACCGATGTCTGCCTTGCAAATCCGCGCCGTAGTGCGGCGATGGCTGTGGTTTTCGCCTTGACGGAGACAAAATCCGTCGGCTAATTCAGCTGAGTCAACGCCATGCCGGGTAGTCAAGGCGTGCTTGGGTGAAGCCCAACTAACTTCAATCACTCCCGGCAGACACCTGGTTAGCCTGCAGGGTTCCACCCTCGTTTCACTCGCGGCTGTGACTCGGCTACCCAGGGGTGCGGCGTTTGTGGCTAGCAGGAGTCATCACAACCCCTTTCTACCAGGCACTGCGGTTTTCGAGACTGGGTAACCAACCGGGTACTTCAAGGGGCGAAAAGGTAAGTTTAATGTTGGCGAGCGCTAACCTTGATCGCTCCTATAACCGCTATTCCAGAACCTTTCCGTAAGGTTTTGGCTTGAAATCATTACAGGCAATTACGTCGTTGGTCTATTTTTTTACAAAGGTTCAATGATAGCCTTCACCAACTATAAGAAGCTTGCCCATAAATTTTTATTATCAAGAGCACCTTCACTTTATCAAGAGCACCTTCACATTGGCACCTGCCACGCCTGTGCACCTTGCCCGGGGCCGTTACGGTCCTAGCCGTGTGAAAGCTCATCAGCAACGGATCTTCATCTGACATGAGCACCACATCCACCTTGAGCCTTCCTTCTTCCAGTTCCAGGAGCCGTGCGACGCAGAGCTCCAGGAGCCGGGGGACGCAGACTTCCCGAGGCCTGCTTGCGGGGGATACGGCGGTGTATCTGATCCTGATCGGCTTGACCTGGGCCGCCTGGCGAATCAGCCGTCTCGGCTATTTCAACGCCGGCGACGACGTGGGCTATTGGGTGGGCGTGTTGGGTGGCGTGATGTTGCTGATCCTCTTCACCTACCCGTTGCGCAAGCATTTCCGCTTTGCGCATGGCTGGGGACGGGTCAAGTGGTGGCTTTGGATTCACATGAGCTTCGGCGTGTGCGGGCCGCTGCTGATTTTGCTGCATTCCACGTTCCAGGCTCGTTCGCTGAACGGGGCGATGGCGCTGTACAGCATGCTGATTGTGGTCTTTAGCGGGGTGGTGGGGCGATTCATGTATGCCAGGGTCAACCGCGGCCTGCATGGCGAGCAGACCACCTTGCGGGAACTGGAAGTTCGCGCCGGACTGCATCAGCGCGAGGCGCGTTCGCGCCTGCACTTTGCGCCGGTAGTGGAGCAGCACCTGCAGGCCTTTGCCGAAGGCGAACTCAGTGCCCGTCCCGACTTTTTCACCTGCCTGCGCCGCGTGTTTTGGCTGCCTGTGAAGCAATGGTTCACCTACTGGGCCTGCGCAACCGACATCCGCCAACCGCTGCGCGAACTGGCGAAAAAGACCGGGTGGGACAGCGACAGCGTCGCCAAACGCGAACGATTAGCTCGCAAATTGGTCCGCCGTCACCTAAAATCCGTGGTACGGGTGGCGCAGTACACCGCATACGAGCGTTTGTTCTCGCTTTGGCACGTGGCGCATATTCCGTTTGTTTACTTGCTGATCATCAGCGCGATAGTGCATGTGGTTGCCGTTCACGCCTACTGACACAGGGGCACCGGTTGAGACGATGGCTGAGATTCTTCGGTCCTCCAACCTTTCCAGCGTTCTGGTTCGCCGCCTCGCTGGTCGGGTGGATGCTTGCAGGCGTCGTTTCCGCTCAGGGCATCGAGTCCATCCTTGCGCCAGGCAAGGTCATTCAAGGCCATGCCAAGTGGGAAAACGAGTGCGCGCAGTGCCATATCAAGTTCGACCGTAAGAGCCAGGACGGGCTTTGTATGAGTTGCCACAAGGACGTCGGGGCTGACATGCGCGCCAAAACCGGCTTTCACGGACGCCTCAAACCCAGCACGTGCAGCTCCTGTCACACCGACCATAGGGGGCGGAACGCCCAGATCGTGTCGCTGGACATAAAGCAGTTCGACCACAACCAGACCGACTTTGTGTTGCGCAGCAAGCACCAGAAGGTCGAGTGCGCCAAATGCCACGTGGCTGGCAAGAAATACCGCGACGCGCCGCTGGACTGCAACGCCTGTCACCGCAAGGATGACGTGCACAAGGGTGCACTGGGGGCCAAGTGTGCGGACTGCCATACCGAATCCAGCTGGAAAGAGCCGCTATTCGACCACGACAAGACCCGGTTTAGATTGACGGGCAAGCACGTCGATGCGAAGTGCACCGACTGTCACAAGAAAAATGTCTACAAGGACACGCCGCGCACCTGCATTGGGTGCCACCGCGCCGACGACAACCAGAAGGGGCACAAAGGCCAGTATGGCGAGAACTGCGAGAGCTGCCACGGCACCAAGGCCTGGAAGCCATCCAGCTTCAACCATGACACCGACACGAAATACGCATTGCGCGGCAAGCACCGTACGACGCAATGCGCCGATTGCCACAAAGGCAACCTCTACCGCGTCAAGCTCAGCCAGAACTGTTACGCATGCCACCAGAAAGACGACAAACACAAAGAGTCCCTGGGCAAGGACTGCGGTAGCTGCCACAGCGAGCGCAGCTGGAAAGAGCCCGCCAAGTTCAACCACGACCAGACCAGCTTTCCGCTGCTGGGCAAGCACGTCCAGGCCGACTGCAAGGACTGCCACAAGAGTGCCATGTTCAAGGAGGCGCCAAAGGACTGCTACAGCTGTCACAAGAAGGAAGACAAGCACGAAGGCACGCTCGGCACCGCCTGCGCTGACTGCCACACCGAGCGCGACTGGAAGATCACCGCAGGCCGCTTCAGCCATGACCGCACCAAGTTTCAGTTGCGCAACGCGCATGCTGAGGGCAAGCTCAAGTGCAACGCCTGCCACAAGGATTTGCGCAGCTACCGGGACACCCCGCGAGACTGCTACAGCTGTCATAAAAAGGATGACAAACACGAGGGCCAGCAGGGCAAGCAGTGCGAGCAGTGTCACAGCGACCGTAGCTGGAAGGTGGACAAGTTTGACCATAGCATGACCCGCTTTCCGTTGACGGGGCGCCACATCACGGCTGCCTGCAAGGACTGCCACAAAAACTCACTTTTCAAGGAAGCAGCGCGGGACTGCTATTCCTGCCACAAGAAGGAAGACAAGCACAAGCTGAAGTTCGGCGTGCGGTGCGAAACGTGTCACAACACCCGTGCTTGGTCGATCTGGGATTTCGACCACGACAAGCGAACCAAATACCGGCTGGACGGCGCGCACCGCAAGGTGGCGTGCGAGAGCTGCCACAAGCAGGAAGCGCCCAAGGGTAAGGACGCGGCACCGACGGGCACCAGCTGCTTCGCCTGCCATCGGGCGGACGATGTCCACGACGGGCAGTTCGGCATGCGCTGCGAAACTTGTCATGTGACGGAGAACTGGAAAAAACTAAAGGGACGCATCGGGACCTCGTCGCTGCCGCCGGGCGACCTGGTCGCGATGCAAATTCCGGTATTGGGGGATAGCAGCCATTTCATGCGACGGGCTCACGAGCTTGCTGCGCCGGCGATGAACAAACGGGGGATACCATGAATATCCAACAACACTGGGCCCTGACGCCTTCAGCGGATTGGCTGCTCAGATGGACGCTGACCCTGATGCTCGCGCTGTTGGGGCTGCAGGCGTTGGCCCAAACCTCGCTGCGCGATTTTGACCATCTGAAGACCGGATTTCCTCTGACTGGCGTGCACACCACGCAACGCTGCGAATCATGTCACCTTGGCGGTGTCTTTAAGGGTACGCCCAAGGATTGCACGAGCTGCCACACGAGCGGCCTGCGCATGGCCAGTTCCAACACAGTGAAACCGGTGCAACACATCCCCACGCAGATGAGTTGCGATAGTTGCCACAACACGCAGTCGTTCACGGGGGCCAGGTTCAGCCACGCCGGCGTTGCGCGGGGTACCTGCTCAAGCTGCCACAACGGCCGCTTCCCACCAGCCGCGGGCAAGCCCAATACGCCCATCCACACTGGCGTGACCAATTGTGAGACATGCCACAGGTCCACGACCAGCTGGGCGGGGGCCAAGGTGGATCACAGCACATTGACGGCGGCGACCAACTGCGCGAGCTGCCATAACGGCAGCTCGGCCACCGGCAAGCCGACCACGCACATACCGGTCGGCGCGGCCAACTGCATCAGCTGTCACACCACGACCACCTGGAAACCCGCGCGGTTCAATCACACCCAGGTGGCGGTGACCAACCAGTGCTC
>JBKJZS010000447.1:0-1750 GCA_046714915.1 Polaromonas sp.
TCGGCGTTTACCTGGTTGATGCCGACTTCCGCCTTCGGCAGGTGAACCCCACTGCGCTACCGGCGTTTGGAAATATTCCTGAGCTGATTGGCCGTGACTTTGCCGAGGTGATGCACATTTTGTGGCCGAAGGAGCAGGCCGATGAAGTGATCCAGCAATTCCGCCACACGCTGGAAACCGGCGAGGCTTGCTTTGTCCCGGAAATGATTGAAAAGCGCGCTGACCGCCAGACCACAGAGTATTACGAGTGGCAGATCAGCCGCATTCCGCTGCCTGATGGCCGCCACGGTGTGGTTTGCTATTTCCGCGACATCTCGGAGCGCGTGCTGGCACAGCAGAAAATCCGCGAAAGCGAGGAACGTTATCGCGGATTGTTCAATTCGATTGACGAAGGCTTTTGCATCATCGAAATGATTTTCGATGCCCACGAAAAACCCGTCGATTACCGCTTTTTGGAAGTCAATCCTGCTTTTGCAAGGCAGACCGGAATGCTAGCCGCGACGGGCAAGCGGATGCGCGAACTCGTCCGCGATCATGAATCGCTGTGGTTTGAAATTTACGGCCAAGTCGCCTTGACGGGTGAAGCTATTCGCTTTGTGAGTCAAGCGAAAGCGTTGGGTGGCCGTTGGTTCGATGTCTATGCAACTCCCATCGGCGAGTCGAAAAACCGAAAAGTCGCTCTTCTTTTCACCAACATCACCGAGCGCAAAAATGCCGAAAAAGCCTTGCGCGAGAGCGAACAGCGTTTCCGGGCTTTCTTTGATAGGGGGCCGGTCGCGATCTATTCTTGCGACGCCGCTGGAATTACCCAGGAGTTCAACGCCTGCGCGGTGCAACTATGGGGACGGGAACCGAAACGCGGGGATAGCAACGAACGGTTTAGCGGCTCGTACAAGTTTTATCTTCCCGACGGCACGTTTGTGCCACCCGCGCAAAGCCCGATGGCCGCGGTGCTCAGGGGGGACATAGCAGGGGTGTTTGACCAGGAATTCATCATTGAGCGGCCCGACGGCTCACGAATTTCCATCATTGCCAATGCGGTTCCGTTAAAAAATGAACACGGACAAATTAGCGGCGGTATGTGTTGCTTCTACGACATCACCGAACGCAGCCGCCTGGAGCGCAAGACCCTGGAGCAAGCGCAAACCCTGGCCGACCTGGACCGGCGCAAGGACGAGTTTCTGGCGATGCTCAGTCATGAACTCCGCAATCCGCTCGCTGCCCTCTCCAGTGCCGTGCAGTTGCTTCGTCTGCAGAAGAACGAAGAGGCACTTCAGCAGCAAGCCCGCGGTGTCATCGAGCGTCAGGTGGGACAACTGAAACATCTGGTTGATGTCCTGCTGGAAGTCTCACGCATGACCACCGGCAGTGTTCGGCTTCTCCAGGAGCAGATCAGCGTGAGCGGCGTCGTGGAACGGGCGGTGGAGACGGCCCAGCCGCTGATCGCGCAACGTCGGCATCTACTCACGGTGTCGCTGCCGCCAGAGCCGATTTTCTTGCACGCAGACGCCAGCCGGCTGGAGCAAGTGCTGGTGAACCTGCTCACCAACGCCGCGAAGTACACCGACGAAGGGGGCCGCATCTGGCTGAGCGTCGAGCAGGAAAAAAATGCTGTAGTTGAGGCAGATGTGGCGATGGCGATGCCGATGGTTGTGATCAGGGTGCGCGATACGGGCATCGGCATCGCGCCTGAATTGCTGCCGCGCATCTTTGACCTTTTCACGCAGGCGGACCGCTCACTCGCCCGCTC
>JBKJZS010000448.1:0-7160 GCA_046714915.1 Polaromonas sp.
TGTCCGCCAGGCTCAAGCCTTCGGCCGGCAGCGTCAGCAATGCCGAGCCGCCTCCCGAGATCAGACACAACACCAAATCGTCATTGGTCAAGCCTTGCGTCAGGCCGAGGATGCGCTGCGCAGCGGCCAAACCGGCGGCGTCAGGCACCGGGTGCGCTGCTTCAACGACTTCAATGCGCTGCTTCAGGTCGATGGGCCGCGGCGGAATGTGCCCGTAACGCGTGACGACCAAGCCTTGCAACGGTGCGTCCAGAGGCCACAGGGCTTCCACTGCCTGCGCCATAGAGCCACCCGCCTTGCCGGCGCCCAGCACGATGGTTCTTCCTTTGGGTGGCTTCGGCAAATACGCTGCGGTGCTGTGCAGCGGCAAGGCGCGCTGGACAGCAGCCTGGTAAAGGGATTGCAGAAACTGGCGAGGCTGGCAGGCAGCGTAGGACATCGGCTTGGGTGCGGTCATCAAAAATCTCCCGGGCCCATTGTGCCGTGGTCACCCGCTGCTAATGCAGCAGCGGCTACTTCTTGCCCAGCCCCAGCAGCCGCGCGCCCTCCGTGTACAGACGCGTTTTTTCCTTCATGAACGTGTCCATCTGGTCGAAGCCCACGTTGATCAGCTCGAAGCCGCTCTTGGCTGCGAGGTGTCAATCGCGGCGCATTTCTTCTTGAGCACCACCTGCTGGTGGCGCGCCGACAGGTCCGATTCGCCGCCGGGCGGAAAGGCTTGCCAGTAAAGGATATTTTTTTCCGGACAGGCTTGTCCCGCGGCCGTCGGTGCGGCCTGGGCCAGAGCGAGGGTGGGCAGAAAGGCCAGTCCGACTACACATAAAAGCTTATTCATGATTTGTCTCCACTGGGTTGTTGCGATGGCACTATAAATCCATCAGACCGCCAGGCGCGCGGGGACGGCAGCGAAGCGATCGCAGACCGCTGCAGTGACCTGCGCCGTCGTCGCCTTGCCTCCAAGATCGCCGGTATGCAGCGCCGGGTTGGCCGTGATGGTTTCCACCGCCTCCATCAGCACCTTGGCGGCTGCGGGCTCGCCCAGATGTTCGAGCATCATCACACAGGACCAGAAGGTGCCAACCGGGTTGGCCAGGCCCTTGCCCATGATGTCAAAAGCCGAGCCATGAATCGGCTCGAACATGGAGGGGTAGCGGCGCTCGGGGTCGAGGTTGCCCGTCGGCGCGATGCCGAGGCTACCGGCCAGTGCCGCGGCCAGGTCGCTCAAGACGTCGGCATGCAGGTTGGTGGCAACCAGGGTGTCGAGTGATCCCGGCCGGTTCACCATGCGGGCGGTGCAGGCATCGACCAGTTCCTTCTCCCAGGTGACATCGGGAAACTCCTTGCTGATCTGCAGTGCGATTTCGTCCCACATCACCATGGCGTGGCGTTGCGCATTGGACTTGGTGACCACCGTCAACAGTTTTCGGGGTCGTGATTGCGCCAACCTGAAGGCAAAACGCATGATGCGCTCGACCCCGGCGCGGGTCAGGATCGACACGTCCGTGGCGACCTCTATCGGATGGCCCTGATGGACCCGTCCGCCGACACCGGCGTATTCGCCCTCGGAGTTCTCGCGCACGATGACCCAGTTCAGGTCCTCGGGCTTGCAGCGCTTGAGCGGCCCGTCAATGCCCGGCAGGATACGGGTGGGCCGGACATTGGCGTACTGATCAAAGCCCTGGCAAATCTTCAGGCGCAGGCCCCACAAGGTGATGTGGTCGGGGATGTGCGGGTCGCCCGCCGAGCCGAACAAAATTGCATCCATGCCGCGCAGGTCATCCAGGCCCTTGTCGGGCATCATCACACCGTGCCGGCGGTAGTAGTCGCCGCCCCAGTCGAACGAGGTAAATTCAAACTTGAAGCTGTTTTGCGTTGCGGCCAGTGCTTCCAGCACCTGTTGGCCAGCCGGCACCACTTCCTTGCCAATGCCGTCGCCCGGAATGCAGGCAATTTTGTAGGTCTTCATCGTGTTTCTCTCGTCAATGCAATGTTGTGAACTTTACGCATTGCCAGATTCAAGAGAAATCTCTAAAGTTATCCCATTGTTTACTTTGAGTTAATAATGTCTACTCCTGCTTCCGCCACTTCCGAGATGGCTTTTTTCAGCCTGCTGGCCCGCTGCGGCAGCTTTTCGGCCACAGCGCGAGAACTGGACGTGACCACGCCGGCCATCAGCAAGCGCCTGGCGCAAATGGAAGCCCGGCTCGGCGTTCAGTTGCTGAACCGGACCACGCGCCGTATCAGCCTCACGCCCGAGGGCGAGATTTACCTGATCCATGCCCGGCGCATTCTGGCCGAAATTGACGACATGGAGCAACTGGTGTCGAGTGCCGTGGCAGCACCCAAAGGGCTGCTGCGGGTCAACGCCACGCTAGGTTTTGGCCGCAGCCATATAGCCCCCCTGATCTCCAGCTTCGCCACGCTCCACCCGGAGGTGCAGGTCCAGCTTCAGCTCTCCGTCAATCCGCCGGCTATCAGCGAGGACTCGTTTGATGTGTGTGTACGTTTCGGCGAGCCGCCTGAAGCGCGCGTGATCGCCCGCAAGCTGGCACCGAACCGACGCCTGCTCTGCGCCACGCCCGCCTACCTGACCAGGCACGGCACACCCAAAGTGCCGCACGACCTGACGCAGCACAGCTGCATCGGCATCCGGCAAGGCGATGAGGCTTACGGCATCTGGCGCCTGAGTTCAGGCAAACGGCTTGAGTCCGTGAAGGTGAGCGGCAACCTGAGCACCAACGACGGCGAGATCGCAGTCAACTGGGCACTGGACGGGCACGGCATCGTGCTGCGTGCGGAATGGGATGTTGCGCGCTACCTGCGCAGCGGCCGGCTGCGCCAGGTGCTGGCCAACTACCCCACCCCACCGGCCGACATCCATGCGGTCTACCCCCAGCGGCACCAGGTGTCGGCCCGGGTCAGGGCCTTTGTGGATTTTTTGGCCAGCCACTTCGAAAAAACTTCGACGCGGGCTGCGGGGCTGGTGAGCAACTGGTAATCGGACACGGCACCCCGGACCATCCTGCTAACATGCCCCGTCATTCTTCGGGTCCCTCGCTGCTGAAGGGACCAGTTCATTTCAATCCGTGCCGATCACGGCGCCCACAGAGAGCCCTCCAAGCCATGTCAGTCCGCATCATTGATGTACGTGAAGTTACCAAGCCGATTGCCTCACCGATACGCAACGCCTACATTGACTTCTCCAAAATGACCACCAGTCTGGTCGCTGTGGTGACCGATGCCTTTCGCGATGGCCGCCGGGTGGTCGGTTATGGCTTTAACTCTAACGGCCGTTACGGTCAGGGCGGCCTGATTCGCGAGCGTTTTGCGCCGCGCTTGCTGGAAGCCAGGCCAGACTCCCTGCTCGACGACGCAGCGACCAACCTCGACCCCGATCGCGTCTGGGCGGCCATGATGAACAATGAAAAACCGGGCGGCCATGGCGAGCGCTCGGTGGCGGTGGGCACGCTGGACATGGCAATCTGGGATGCGGTGGCGAAGATCGCCGGCAAGCCGCTGTTCCGCCTGCTGGCCGAACGGCACGGCTTGGTGGCCGACCCGAAGGTGTTTGTGTATGCCGCGGGGGGCTACTACTATCCCGGCAAGGACATGGCCGCCCTGCGCGCTGAGATGCGCAGCTACCTGGATCGCGGTTACACCGTGGTCAAGATGAAAATTGGTGGCGCCTCGCTGGAGGAAGACCGGCGCCGTATTGAAGCGGTATTGGATGAAGTTGGCGGCCAGGGCCGGCTTGCTGTGGACGCCAACGGGCGCTTTGACCTCGAAACCGCAATTGCCTACGCCAAGATGCTGCGCGACTATCCCTTGTTCTGGTACGAAGAGGCAGGCGACCCGTTGGACTACCAGCTTCAGGCTGCACTGGCTGACTTTTATCCGGGGCCGATGGCCACTGGTGAGAACCTGTTCAGCCACCAGGACGCGCGCAACCTCATCCGACATGGCGGCATGCGCCCGGATCGCGACTGGCTGCAGTTTGACTGTGCGCTGTCTTACGGCCTCTGCGAATACCAGCGTACTCTGGAAGTCCTCAAGACGCATGGCTGGTCGCCGCGTCGCTGCATTCCGCATGGTGGGCACCAGATGTCGCTCAATATTGCAGCAGGCCTGGGCCTGGGCGGCAATGAGAGCTACCCCGATCTGTTTCAGCCCTACGGTGGTTTCCCGGACGGCGTGCGGGTGCAAGACAGCCACATCTCCATGCCCGATCTGGCCGGTATCGGCTTTGAAGGCAAGGCTGATCTGTATGCCGAGATGAAGGCGCTCGCCGCCTGACGATCAGGCGCCTCCGCCGCAGGATAGCGCACGGGGCCGGAGCTACCGAGCCGGCGCACCGGCCTGGAACCACTGGCCGATCAGGGCCCGCTCGGCCTCGGTGAGCCCGGTACTGTTGTTCATCGGCATGAGCCGGGTCACCACGGCCTGCTGGTATACGGCCTGGGCATGCTGCTTCACGCCCTCGGGCGTGTCCAGGCGCACGTTCTTCATCTGCACCTGCGCGCCATGACACATGTAGCAGCGCTGTTCCAGCACCTTCTGGACCTCGCCATAGCCGGCCGGGGCCACGGCGACCCGCGCGCCCGCAGGGGCAGACGCAGTGGCCGTCGGCGGCTTCATCCATACGATCACGGCGCCGATGACAGCGACGCCCACCAGCGCATAGGCAATCGGATGCCGGTTGCGGCCCAGCTTCCAGCCGTGGCGCATGACAAAAAACTGCCGGATCGCCGCACCGGCGAACATCATGAGGATCAGCACCAGCCAGTTCTGCGGATGGCTGTAGGTAAAGCTGTAGTGGGTACTCAGCATCGAAAACAACACCGGCAGGGTGAAATAGGTATTGTGCACACTACGCTGTTTGCCACGCTGGCCATGCAGCGGGTCAACCGGCTGCCCGCCTTTGATCGCTGCGACCACCTTGCGTTGGCCGGGAATGATCCAGAACAACACATTCGCACTCATGGCCGTGGCGATCATTGCGCCCACCAGCAAAAAAGCCGCGCGCCCGGCAAACCACTGGCAGGCCAGCCAAGACGCCGCACAAACCAGCGCAAACACCAGCGCTCCAACAATGGCGTCGCCGTTGATCTCACCCCCACGCTTTTCACCTGGTGTAATGCGCGGCCCCCCGAGGGGGTTAATTTTCCTCAGGTCGGCCCAGCGGAAATTGCGTTGACCGAAGAGCTGACAAATGCCGTCGTAAAGCAGCCAGAAGACCGCGAGAAAGGACAGCGCCACACCAATGGCGGCAGCATGGGACCAGTCCATCAGCGATTTGTCAATCAGGTAGGTGCTGGCACTCCAGAGATAGGACACCGTGAACAGTGCAAAACCCGACAGCCAGGTGCTGTAGCTTTCCCAGTAAAACCAGTGCAAGTGCTTGGGCAGCTCGGGCGGCTGTACGGCAAATTTGACCGGGTGGTAAAAACCGCCGCCGTGCACCGCCCAGAGCTCGCCACTGACACCCTGCTTCTTCAACTCCTCGTCCACCGGCGGGGTCAGACTCGAATCCAGAAAAACAAAGTAAAACGAGGAGCCAACCCAGGCCATGGCGGTGATGACATGGACCCAGCGCAGCAGCAAGTTGGCCCAGTCCAGAAGGTAGCTTTCCATAAATCTCAACCTGTGGAGCGCTTGGACCCGGTCCTGTGTGCGCTGCTTGATGCAAACCTGCTCACCACTGCGGGCGCTGTAAGCAGAGATTCGGTCACGAACAAAAGAAACTGGCATTTTTTGCCAACCTCCCGGCTCCGCTGCGACCTGAATGCGCCAGTTTATAGAGTTTGGCGCCTGTGGCCGCAAAAACTCTTGCCAGCCACAGAGCCAGCTTAAGCTGGCTCGCCAGCCTCGTTGAAAGTTTGCAACAGCTGCGCCGCCACCGCCACCGCAATCACTTCCGGCTCTTTGCCAGTGATGCCGGCCACGCCGATCGGGCTGGTGACGTGCACGAGTTCAGCTGCCGTAAAGCCCCGAGCCTGCAGACGGTGGCGAAAAGCCGCCCATTTGGTCTTGCTGCCAATTAGGCCTATGTAGGGCAAATCGGCCTGCGCGCGCTGTCGTTTCAGGCATTCGGCCACGATATCCAGGTCTTCGGCGTGGCTGAAACTCATGATCAGCACATGACTGCCCGCGCGCACATCTCGCACCGCCGATTGCACCGGATCGGAATGCTCGCAGGCCACGTTGAGCGGAACCGCAGATGGAAAAATGCCATCGCGGCTGTCGAACCACTGCACTTGGCAGGGCAGCGTGCCAAGCAAGCGGATCAGCGCACTGCCGACATGCCCACCACCGAACAATGCCACCTTCATGGGCGTGCCGCGCAAAAGCTTGGCCAGCCTGACCGCCCCTGCCTGGTCACCTGATGCGACGCGCTCATAGCGCAAAAACATCACGCCACCGCAGCACTGGCCCAGACTTGGCCCAAGCGGGTAGCGCAGCACGGCTTCGATGTTCGCATCGGTGCCGTTCGCCTGTGGGTTCGGCTTCGCGGCGGCAGTGCCCGCCAGCCGCACACGCGCCAGGGCGATGGCCTGATGCTCCAACTGCCCGCCGCCCACACTGCCTACCACGCCGTGCGCAAACACGGCCATCCAGGCGCCGACTTCACGAGGAACCGAACCGCTGACACGCTCGACGCTGACCAGCACGGCGGCTTCGGAGGCCAAGCGTCGCTGCAGCGCATTAACAAGCATCATGCTCACGATTCATTATGCGGCGCAGGCCACGCCGCCGCGACCCATGCGGTGCCAGGTCTTGGTCAATGCTGCGCTGCTCCTTGGCTGGAATCCGCCACAATGCCCACCATGGCGCACCGTTCATCGCAGACGATTTGCTCAACGCTTTCGACGCGACATCCTCTGGCGGCCTTGTGCTGCCTGGCTTTGTTGGCCGCATTGGGGGCTTGCAATATCCCGCCACTGAGCCGCACGCATAGCGCGCCCGCGCAAGCCCCACCGACGGCACCGGCCGCCGGGGTCGAACCCGTCACAACTCAAACCTCGCCGCAAGCCATGCCCCAAACACCTCACCAGTCTTCTGTGCCATCCGTGGCGACGGTCCCGGGCCCCGCACCAGCGACTGTCGCTGCCACCCGGCAGGCACCCAAACCATCAGAGGCCAACAACGCAAAAGCCTACCGG
>JBKJZS010000449.1:0-1248 GCA_046714915.1 Polaromonas sp.
GTCCTCTTGATCCGACCGCAAGGTTTTTTTGGCAAGGCCGGATTGATGAGCTGACAAACCGTCATCAAAACTCCATGAAAAATTCAATCATCGCTTCCGTTCTATTTGCCCGGCAGCACCGTGTTGCCGCAGCAATTTTGTTTTTGCTGGTCTTTCCGTTTCTGATGCCTTACGACGCCCTGTCCGTCAACATTCTGATCTTCGGTTTGTATGCCGTGGGCTTCAATTTGCTGTTCGGCTATACCGGGATGCTGTCGTTTGGTCATGCCGCGTTTTTGGGTGTCGGATCCTACCTGGCGGGCATCTCGGTGGTGCATGCGGGCTGGCCCTGGTGGGCTGCCATTGTGGTGGGGGTGGCCGCATCGTGCCTGGCCGGGCTGGTCATCGGCTACCTTGCGATCCGGACGCGGGGCATTTATTTTTCGATGGTGACGCTGGCCCTGGCGCAAATCGTTTACTACGTTTTTTACAAGGCAGAGAGCTGGACGGGCGGGGAAAATGGCCTGCGCGGTGTCAAGGTGGAAGCTATTCACCTGCCGGGCATCAGCATTGACTTTCTGAACCCGCTGAACAAGTACTATGTGATCCTGGTGTTCGTGGCGCTGGCGCTGTGGTTCGTGTCCCGCCTACTCAATTCGCCGTTTGGCGCCGTGATTGAAGCGATTCGTGAGAATGAAAAGCGCGCCGCGGCCTGCGGTTACGACGTGGCGCGCGCCAAGTTGCTGGTGTTTGTGCTGTCGGCGGGCATCTGTGGCCTGGCGGGTGCATTGCGGGCGCTGCACCTGTCGGTTGTGCCGATCGATTCGCTGCACTACCTGCAGTCGGGTCAGGCGGTCATGATGGCTTTGCTGGGAGGGATGGGCACGTTTTTCGGCCCCTTCGTCGGCGCTGCCGTCTTTCTTTATATGGAAGACGTGGTGACCAACCTCACGCGTTACTGGATGGGCGTCGTGGGGGTGGTGTTCATGGTGTTTGTGCTGTTCTTCCCCAAAGGTATCTGGGGCACGCTGGTCGATCAGATGGAGCGCTGGCTGCGCAGGCAGGACAGGCTGTCATGAGCAGCACACCGATTCTGGAAGTGAAGGGCGTCTCGCGCTACTTCGGCAAGTTCCAGGCCTTGAACAACATCAATGTGGCGTTCATGCCGGGTGAGTTGACGGCCATCATCGGCCCCAATGGTGCTGGTAAAAGTACCTTTTTCAATGTGATCAGCGGGGGCATCCCGCCCAGCACGGGTCAGGTGCTGTT
>JBKJZS010000450.1:0-4706 GCA_046714915.1 Polaromonas sp.
CGCCACGGCCGATATCCGCAAGCGATGCGCCCAGCTCGGCGTAAACGCTGTTTTCGACAAATCCAATGAAATTGACGCGCTGGTCGACTACTGCATTGCTCAATGCAAGTCATCTGGCGCAGACTAAAGTCTGCGTCACACTGCTTTTCGCAAGTGCGAGCAGGCCTAGTACTGCAACCCGAAAATATCGAAACATGAAAGCGCGTCTTCGCACCCACGGCGGCGTTGCAACCCTTGCGAAGGCGGCCAGCCTTCGCTACGGCTTGCGCTTTGCCCTGGGCACGAAGCCATCACTTTCATTATGTTTCGCTACTTCCGGGTTGGAGTACTAGAACCTGACAACCCCGAGCCGATTGGTTACCATGCACGCTGTGCCCGTTTGAGGATCGGTGGGCAGCCGACCTTGCCCACCTCGATTGCCCAGCAGCTGCTGATCAATCCTTTTTAGCGTACCCGACAAGCCACTGTGATGGCCTCAGCCCGCCGCTTTGCCCCGGCGGCCCATGACAACAACGCCGTATTTGCCGCCATCAGGCAGTGGAAGAACCCATTCAAATGACCGATCCGCAACAACTGTTTCCCTCCCCGTCCCGTCCCGCGCGATGGGCGTGTCCGCTAAAAGTTTTTTTCGTCGCCCTGACTTTTACCGTGCTTGCAGGCTGCGCCAGCACCAGCCCGCCCGGCATGCCCGGTGACCCGGTGCTGACGACCTCGACAATTCCCGTGGCCGCAGCAGCCCCGCCGGTTGTTCCGAGCGGTGCGCTGACTCCGATTGACCAGGCACAGGCCGCGTCTGGCGCTGTCGCCTCGCTGCAACCCCCGGCCGATTTGTGGGAACGCATACGCCGCGGCTTCGCGATGCCCAACCTCGAAAATGAGCTGGTCACTGACCGCGAGCAGTGGTACGCGAGCCGGCCTGACTACATCCAGCGCATGACAGAGCGCTCCAGCAAGTATCTTTTCCACGTGGTGGAAGAGCTCGAGCGCCGCAACATGCCGACCGAGCTGGCTCTGCTGCCCTATATTGAGAGCGCGTTCAACCCGCAAGCCGTTTCCAGCGCCAAGGCGGCCGGCATGTGGCAGTTCATGCCGGCCACCGGCAAGTACTTTGATCTGAAGCAAAACGCCTTTCGCGACGACCGCCGCGATGTGCTTGCATCGACCCGCGCCGCGCTCGATTACCTGCAAAAACTGCATCGCATGTTCGGCGACTGGCACCTGGCGCTCGCCGCCTATAACTGGGGTGAAGGAAGCGTGGGCCGGGCCATTGCCCGCAACCAGAAATCCGGCCTCGGCACCAGTTACACCGACCTGCGCATGCCTGATGAAACGCGCCTGTACGTGCCCAAGCTCCAGGCGGTCAAAAACATTGTCGCCAACCCTCAGGGGTTTCGCGCCGAGTTGCCGCTGATTGAAAACCACCCCTACTTTCAGCAAGTCCTGATCACCCGCGACATTGACGTGGCGCTGGCCGCCAAACTGGCCGATGTTGCGATCAACGATTTCAAGGCCCTTAACCCCGCAGCGCACCGCCCGGTAATTCTGGCGGCCGGCTCCCCCCACATCCTGCTGCCCTGGGACAGTGCGAGGGTTTTTCAGCGCAACTTTGAGGCTTTCACCAAGGGGCAGTACGCAACCTGGACCGCCTGGACTGCGCCCGCCACACTGAGCGTCGGTGACGCGGCCAAACGCGTGGGCATGAGCGAGGCGGACCTGCGCAGTGTCAACAACATCCCGCCGCGCATGCTGATCAAGGCGGGCTCGACGCTGCTGGTATCGCGCTCGGCCAGAATCGACAGCGACGTGACCAGTCAGGTTGCCGACAATGGGCAAATGACGCTGGCCCCAGAAATCGTCACCCGCCGCAGCACCGTCAAGGCCCGCAAAGGGGAAACCGTGGCCAGCATCGCCAAGCGTTATGGCCTGAGTGCCGCCAGCGTCGGCGAATGGAACCAGGTCAGCGCGACCGCCGCCTTCAAGCTGGGGCAGCAAATCGTGGTGTTTCTGCCGGTTAAGGCCAGCAGCGCGGGGAAAGCGTCGGGCAACAGCAGCATCAAGGCCGTCCGGCGCAACCCGGCCAAAACCGTGACCAAGAGCAAGAAGCGCTAAAGATCAAAAAATTCGAGTTAAATCAGGCTATAGCCTTATGCAGAAAGCGCTAATAGCTATGTTTTTAATAGCAAATAACATTCACCGTGCCTCCCAGACCGGCTAGCAAGCCGGGCAATGACAGCTGCCGCTGTGCCGGAGGGCCTGCCTGGCTGGATAATCCAGCCTATGAATCCATTGCTGAAACGCCTGCAGCCCTACCCGTTCGAGCGGCTGCGCCAACTCCATGCCGACATCACGCCCAACCCCGCCTATCGGCCCATCAGCTTGGGCATTGGCGAGCCCAAACATGCGACGCCAGCACTGATCAAAGACGCTTTGAGCGCCAGCCTGGCTGGCCTGGCCAGCTACCCGGCCACCGCCGGCGAGCCCAAACTACGGCAAGCGCTGGCCGACTGGCTGCAGCGCCGTTATGGCCTGGCGCTGGACCCGGCAACGCAGATGCTGCCGGTCAATGGTTCGCGCGAAGCGCTGTTTGCGCTGGCACAGACGGTGCTGGACCCGAGCCGGCCTGAAGCTACGGTGGTCTGCCCAAATCCGTTTTATCAGATCTACGAAGGTGCGGCGCTGCTGGCGGGCGCGCAAACCTGGTTTGCGCCCAGCGATCCGGCGCGCAACTTCGCGGTGGACTGGGCCGGCGTACCCGAAGCGGTCTGGGCCAGGACGCAACTGCTGTTTGTCTGCTCGCCGGGCAACCCGACCGGCGCGGTGATGACATTGGCCGAATGGAAACTGCTCTTCAATTTGAGCGATCGCTACGGTTTTGTCATCGCGTCCGACGAGTGTTACAGCGAAATCTATTTCCGTGACGAGCCACCGTTGGGCGGACTGCAGGCCGCTGCCCAGCTCGGGCGGCAGGACTTCAAAAACCTGATTGCGCTGACCAGCCTGTCCAAGCGCAGCAACGTGCCCGGCCTGCGCAGCGGCTTTGTCGCCGGCGATGCAGCGCTGATCAAGCCTTTTTTGCTCTACCGCACTTACCACGGCAGCGCGATGAGCCCGGTGGTGCAAAGCGCCAGCATCGCCGCGTGGAACGACGAGCAGCATGTGGTCGAGAACCGGGCGCTGTACCGCGAGAAGTTCGCCCAAGTCACGCCCCTGCTCAGGAAGGTGATGGAGGTGGCTTTGCCCGACGCCGGCTTTTACCTGTGGGCGCAAATTCCGAAGCGCTTCAACAACTCGGACACCACGTTTTCGCGCGACCTGCTCGCTCTTTACAATGTGGTGGTGTTGCCGGGCAGTTATCTGGCCCGCGAAGCCCGGGGCCACAACCCGGGTGCCGGGCGAATTCGCATGGCGCTGGTGGCCGAAACCGCTGAATGTGTCGAGGCCGCCGAACGAATTGTTCAATTTATCCAATCCACCCCATCTTCAAAATGACACAAGACCAACTGCAAAGCACCTTACAGCAAACCATTGACGCCGCCTGGGAAGACCGCGCCAATTTGTCACCGCAATCTGCTTCAAAGGAAGTGCAGGATGCGGTGGAGCACACAATTTCTGAACTCAACGGCGGCCGTCTGCGCGTCGCAACGCGCCAGGGCGTGGGCCAATGGACGACGCATCAATGGATCAAAAAGGCCGTGCTGCTGAGCTTTCGCCTGAAGGACAATGTGATGATGCGCGCCGGCGACCTCGGATTTTTTGACAAGGTGCCCACCAAGTTTTCGCATCTGAGCGAAGAAGAGATGAGAGCCAGTGGCGTCCGGGTGGTGCCGCCAGCCGTGGCACGTCGCGGCAGCTACATTGCCCGGGGCGCGATTTTGATGCCCAGCTACGTGAATATCGGCGCGTATGTCGATGAAGGCACCATGGTGGACGCCTGGGCGACGGTTGGCAGTTGCGCGCAGGTCGGTAAAAACGTGCACCTCTCCGGCGGCGTCGGCTTGGGTGGCGTACTGGAGCCCCTGCAGGCCAACCCGACCATCATTGAAGACAACTGTTTTATCGGCGCGCGCTCCGAAATCGTCGAGGGCGTGATTGTTGAAGAGAACTCGGTGGTCTCCATGGGGGTGTACATCGGACAGAGCACGCCGATTTACGACCGTGAAGCCGATACGGTGACCTACGGCCGCATCCCTGCGGGCTCGGTGGTGGTGTCCGGCAACCTGCCCAAGGCCGGCGGCAAATACAGCCTGTACTGCGCCGTCATCGTCAAGCGCGTCGATGCCAAAACCCGGGCTACCACCAGCCTGAACGATTTGCTGCGTGACTGAAACCAAGCCCTCCGCGTTTGTCACTGCGCGGGCCTACGCCGGTTCGCTGCCCCCCGAGGGGGCGCTGCGCCTGCGGACTGGCCCTTCGACAGGCTCAGGACAGGCCAAGGCCGGTTCCGCGGCCCCGGCTGGTGAAGGGGGTGCCCCCACGCTCCCCACTGCGTGTGGTTCGCTGCCCCCCGGGGGGGCGCTGCGCCTGCGGCCCGGCAAAGCCGGTTCCGCGGCCCCTACTGGACTGGGAAAGAACGGACTTCTGAAACTGTCAGGTTGGATCATGATTTGGTTAGTTCGGTTAAGTCTCAGGCCAGCTTTTTCAACCCGGCCCGATAGCGTTTGGCGTTCTTGACGTAATGCGAGGCACCCGAATGCATGGCGGAAATC
>JBKJZS010000451.1:0-1216 GCA_046714915.1 Polaromonas sp.
TTGGAGCTTGGCACGATCAGGCCAACCCGGTAATTTTTTCCCGGCGTGGGTTCAGCGGATGGCATGACATGTCTCCTGGTAACTTAAAAACTCGTCCATTCTTCGCTGTTTAATTCATACTCACAAATACATAATCAAGATAAATCCATACTGAAACCAGATTAATAAGCCGCAGCAAGGTCATCCGATGGAATTTCGCCAACTTCGCTACTTCACCGTGCTCGCCGACGAGTTGAGCTTTACCCGCGCGGCGCGCCGGCTGCATGTCTCGCAGCCGCCCCTGAGCTTCCAGATCGCCAGCCTGGAGACCGAGCTGGGCGCCCGGCTGTTCGACCGGACCAGCCGCAGCGTGGTGCTGAGCGAAGCCGGCAAGGTCTTTCTGCCCCACGCGCAGGCAGTGCTGGCGCGTCTGGACGAGGCGCGCAGCCATGTGACGCGCGTTGCCAATGGCTTGCAGGGGCGCGTGCAGGTGGCTCTGGCTGGCTCGCATTTTCTGGGTCCCTTTCCGAAATTTATCCAGCAGTTCCGCCTGCAACGTCCGGCCGTCGAGATCGTGCTGCATGAGATGAAACCGTCCGACCATCTGCAGGCGCTGCGCGATGGGCGGCTGGACCTGAGTGTTTCGCGAAATCCGCTCAATGACGGACAAATCAGTGCCGCGCTGTTGTGGCGCGACCCGGTGGTGGTGGCGTTGCCGCCCGGTCACCGGCTGGCAACGCGCACCCGGCTGAAGCTGGCCGAGCTCAAGGACGAGGATTTTGTGTTTCTGCGCCTCGATTCCTCGCCATTTGCCGCGCGTCTGTTCGAAGGCTGCGTGCAGGCAGGCTTCGCACCGCGCATTACACAGCAGGTGGTGGAGGTGCCGGCCGCACTCAATCTGGTGGCGGCGGGCCTGGGCGTGGCCCTGGTGCCGATCTCATTGGCTCTGCTGCGCAGCGACGCGGTATACACCTGCACATTGAGCCCTCCAAGCACAAGAAAAGGGGCACAGTCCGGTGCCAGGGAGGATCAGGATGGCGCGGCCAGACGCGGCCTCAATGGCGACGTCTACGTGCTCTGGCGCACCGCTGATGCTGCGCCGGCAGTGGGAGAATTCAGGAAGCTGCTACTGGATTGGGCGCACGCCTTGCCGCCGCGGGCGGGCACTGACGGCCGTGTCCAGGTCGGAGACTAGTACTGCAACCCGGAAGTAGCGAAACATAATGAAAGTGATGGC
>JBKJZS010000452.1:0-3151 GCA_046714915.1 Polaromonas sp.
CCGCAGCACTGGCCTGGATAGCCACCCATGATGGCGCCGCCGCGCCGGCCCACCACCCCTGGGATGACAAGAACTACAAAATACCGGGCGGCACGCCGAGCAACCCGAAGCTGGCCGCCATGCTGAGCGTGGCGCCGGCCGTTCTCAAGCAGAAGACGCGCGGCCTTTACCCGGCCCCCGAAGCGGCGCTGGCGGCCATGGTCGAAGGGACCCAGGTGGACTACGACACCGCGCTGCGCATAGAAAGCCGCTACCTGGCCAGGCTGGCGGTCACGCCGGTGGCCAAGGCCATGATCAACACCTTCTTCTTCAACA
The DNA here is from genome assembly GCA_046714915.1 of Polaromonas sp. Classification (GTDB taxonomy): domain Bacteria; phylum Pseudomonadota; class Gammaproteobacteria; order Burkholderiales; family Burkholderiaceae_C; genus Polaromonas. The sequence continues at coordinate 316 of JBKJZS010000452.1, forward strand.
TGAACGCGATCAAGTCCGGCCAGTCGCGGCCCAAAGACATCCCGCGCTACAAGCCGCAAAAGGTAGGCTTGCTCGGCGCCGGCATGATGGGCGCAGGCATTGCGTATGTCCAGGCCAGCCGGGGCATCGCCACCGTGCTCAAGGACGTCAGCCAGGACAAGGCCGACGCGGGCAAGGTCTACAGCACCAGGCTCACCCAGCAGCGTGTGGACAAAGGACGCATGAGTGCGCCCGACCAGGCCGCCCTTCTCGCCCGCATCAGCGCCACGGACAAGGTGGCCGACCTCGCCGGCTGCGACCTGATCATTGAAGCGGTGTTCGAGCGCCGCGACCTGAAAGCCAAAGTCACGCAGGAAGCCGAGCCGCTGCTGGCGCCCGGTGGTTTTTTTGCCTCCAACACCTCGACACTGCCGATCGGCAGCCTGGCCACGGCCAGCGCCCGGCCTGAAAAATTCATCGGCATCCACTTCTTCAGCCCGGTCGACAAGATGAAGCTGGTCGAGATCATCCGCGGCAAGCAGACCGATGACGAAACGGTGGCGCGCGCGTTTGACTATGTGCAGGCGCTCGGCAAAATTCCGATCGTGGTCAACGACTCGCGCGGCTTTTACACCAGCCGCACTTTTGGCACCTTTGTGATGGAAGGCGCGGCCATGCTGGGCGAAGGCATTCCGGCGGCGGCGATTGAAAACGCCGCCATCCAGTGCGGCATGCCGGTCGGCCCGCTGGCGGTGCTGGACGAAACCGCGTTGTCACTGAGCGTGCATGTGCTGGACCAGACCCGCGCCGACTACCTGGCCGAAGGCAGGACCCACATCGCCACGCCGGGCGAATTGATTGTCGAACGCATGGTCAAGGAGTTTGACCGCAATGGCCGAGCCGCGGGCGCAGGATTTTACGACTACCCCAATGAAAAGGGCGCAAAGAAGACCCTGTGGCCAGAGCTCAAGACGCTGTTCGAGCAGCCCGCCGCCGCGTGGAATATCACCGACCTGAAAGACCGGCTGCTTTACCGCCAGGCCGTGGAGACTGCACGCTGCCTGAGCGAGAACGTGCTGACCACAGTGCACGATGCCAACATCGGCTCCATCTTCGGCATTGGTTTTCCAGCCTGGACCGGGGGTGCGATGCAGTTCATCTACGGCATGGGTCTGGACGCTTTTTCTGAGCGCGCCGACCAGCTGGCCGCGCAATTTGGCGCGGGCTTTGCGCTCAGCGACGAAGTCAAGGCCGCTATCAAACGGCATCAGCCAGTTTACTGACCCGCGCCCAAGCAATCCAGGAGCCCGGCTTTTTGCACCTTGCCCAAAGCCGTTTTCGGCAAGGCGTCGCAGAACAGGATGCGTTTCGGGTGTTTGAAACGAGCCAGCCGCCCTTCAAACAGCTGCATCACTTCTGCGCCATCGAGTTCGGCACCGGCCGCTCTGACGATCACGGCCACCACCACTTCGCCCCATCGGTCATCGGGCTGCCCGACCACGGCGGCTTCGGCGATCTTCGGGCAATCAGCCAGCAGGTTTTCTATTTCAGCCGGATAGACATTTTCTCCGCCCGAGATGATCATGTCTTTGGAGCGGCCCACCACTTCATAAAAACCTGCTTCATCACAACGTGCGAGATCACCGGTGTGAAACCAGCCTTGCGCAAACGCCGGGTTGTCCGCATCCTTCCAGTAGCCGCACAGGAGGTTGGGGCCGCGCACCCATACCTCGCCCACCGAGCCAGCGGCCACCGGCCCTCCCCACTCATCGACCAGCCGGACCTCGACATGCAGCCCCGCCATGCCGGCCGATCCGACATGCTGCATCGCGTCTTCACGGCGTAAGTAGATGGAGACGGGGCCAGTCTCTGTCGCGCCGTACACCTGGCCAACTGGCACACCACGCTCGTGTATCGCGGCAATCATCGAGGCCGGAATCGTGGAAGAGCCGGCCACCAGCAGTTTCAGTGAGGAAATATCTGTCTTTGCAAAATCCGGATGAGCGAGCACCGCGCGCAAAGTGGTCGGCACCATCAGCGACAGCGTGGGCCGACGCTGTTCCACATCAGCCAGCCAGGCCGCCGGGTCAAAGCGCTTATGCAGGGTCACCAACGCACCGGCGTGCAAAGCTGGCAAGGTTTGAATACACAGACCACCGACATGAAACATCGGCAGCACGCTCAGCACATGGTCGATCTGTGTCAGTTCGTGTGCATGGCGCGAGATCACGCAGTTCCAGATCAGGCCGGACTGCGTGTGCACCACGCCCTTGGGTTGGCCGGTGGTGCCGGAGGTGTAGACCAGCAATACCGGCGAAGCCTCGTCACCGGTGAGAAACTGGCTGTTCACGGTACTGGAACCGCCGGACGCAGCCAGGTCGAGATCGTCACTTTGCAGCAGCTGGCAGCCGATCGGCGTGGCCAGCTGGGCGGCAGCACCGGCGTGTACGCTGTCACTGAGCAAGAGGGTCGCGCCAGCGTGCTGAAGAATTACCGCGTGCTCCAGCGCGGCCAACCGGTAGTTAAGAGGCAGCAAAATAGCACCCATCCTTGCCAGCGCAAAAAGCAGCACCAGCAGGGCCGGATCGTTCAGGCCCAGGTAAGCAATACGATCGCCCGCTCGGACACCTGCCGCCAGCAGCGCGTCGGTCGCGCGCTCAATACGCTGCCACAAGGCGGGATAGGTGATCTCCTCGCCAGCAAAATGCAGCGCCACCTGCTCCGGTGAAAACTGCGCGTGCCGCTCAACTATGCTGGCCAGATTCATGTTTGGTTTACAGCACGGCCTGTTCGTCCTGCTCGCCGGCCTCGTACAGGCACTCGCGCCCGAGCCGGTCCATGCACAGTTCTGCGGTCC
>JBKJZS010000453.1:0-5726 GCA_046714915.1 Polaromonas sp.
CTAATTTTCCTTCGGAAGCGCGCCCTGCGGAAAATTGTCAGTGCTTGCCAACTCATCATGCAGCGAGCAGTTGCCTGAGCACGTAAGGCAGGATGCCGCCGTTCTTGTAGTAGTCCACTTCAATCGGCGTGTCTACGCGCAAGGTCACCACGACCTCCTGGCGCGAGCCATCAGCACGCGTGATGACCAGCTTGGCATCGCTTTGCGGTTTGAGATCGGGGTGCGGAATCACGGCAATCACTTCATTGCCGGTGAGCTTGAGGGTTTGCCACGATTCACCGGCCTTGAACTGCAGCGGCAGCACGCCCATGCCCACCAGGTTGCTGCGGTGAATGCGCTCAAAGCTGCGCGCCACCACGGCCTTGATGCCCAGCAACTGGGTGCCCTTGGCCGCCCAGTCGCGCGAAGAGCCGGTGCCGTATTCTTCGCCCGCAAAAATCACCGTGGGCGTGCATTCAGCCATATACCTCATGGCTGCGTCGTAGATGAACATTTTCTCCCCAGCGGCGCTTACGCTGCGGGTTCCAGCTTTTGGCTGGAACAGCGTCACACCACCCTCCTCGCGCGAACCGTCGGCACCGGCGGGAATCATCAGGTTTTTGATGCGCACGTTGGCAAAGGTGCCGCGCATCATCACGTCGTGGTTGCCGCGGCGCGCACCGTAGCTGTTGAAGTCAGCCTTTTGCACGCCATGGGCCTGCAGCCACAGGCCCGCTGGCGAGCTGGCCTTGATGGAGCCGGCCGGTGAAATGTGGTCGGTGGTGATGGAATCACCGAACAGCGCCATGATGCGTGCACCGGTCACAGAATTCGAATCTTTTTGGCCTCCAGCCCCCGTCTGACGGGCGCTGTCAGCTATGGTTTCCATAGCGAAGTCCTTGAAAAACGGTGGCTCGGCGATGTAGGTGCTGGTGGGCCAGGTGTAGGCGGTGCCCGTCACGCCCTTGATGTTTTCCCACAGCTTGCCGGGTTCGGTCTTGACCTTGGCGTAGTTTTCGCGGAAGGCCTTGCCGTTCATGGCGAACTTCATCAGCTTGTAAATCTCGTCGCTGGTCGGCCAGATGTCGCCGAGGTAAACATCCTTGCCACCCTTGCCCTTGCCGACCGGCTCGGTCATCAGGTCGCGCATCACGGTGCCGGCGATCGCATAAGCAACCACCAGCGGCGGGCTGGCCAGGAAATTGGCTTTCAGGTTGGGGTGAATGCGCGCTTCAAAATTGCGGTTGCCCGACAACACGGCCGCACAGACCAGGTCGCTTTTGTTGATGGCTTCGTTGATCTCCGGCGTTAAATCGCCCGCATTGGCGATGCAGGTGGTGCAGCCGTAGCCAGCCAGTGCAAAGCCGAGTTTTTCCAGGTAAGGCAGCAGACCGGTTTTTGTCAGGTACTCGGTGACGATGCGCGAGCCCGGGGCCAGCGAGGTCTTGATGTGCGGCTGCACCTTCAGGCCCGCCTCCACCGCCTTCTTGGCCAGCAGGCCGGCCGCCAGCAGCACGCCGGGATTGGAGGTGTTGGTGCAACTGGTAATCGCCGCGATCAGCACATCGCCATTGCCGATGCTGATACCGGTCAACCTGGACTCGGGTGCAGCGACCTCCGAGTGGGCGGTTGCCAGCGTGGGACGGTTGCTTTCCATCTCGACCATCATGCGGGGTGCGCCCGCCGGTGTCGGCGGCGCGCCGGGCGAGGTGTCGGGCTGGCCCTGGTCGGTCTGCTGCAGCAGGTGTCGCGTGGCCAGCAGTGCCGCCGCCTGGTTAAAGCCGTTTTCGGCAATCGGCTTGCTGAACAGCGACGCGAACTGGCTCGCCACCTGGCCCAGCTCGATGCGGTCCTGCGGGCGTTTCGGGCCAGCCAGACTGGGCGTCACGTCGCCCAGATCGAGCTTGACCACTTGCGAAAAATCAATCTCGCCCACCTTGGGCACGCCAAACAGGCCTTGCGCCCTGAAGTAAGCCTCAAAGGCTTCTATCTCGGCCTTGGTGCGGCCGGTGCCGGTGAAATACTCGATTGTTTTTTCATCGACCGGAAAAAAGCCCATGGTCGCGCCATATTCGGGCGCCATGTTGGCGATCGTCGCGCGGTCTGGCAGCGGCAGCGTCCGCGTGCCTTCGCCGAAGAATTCGACAAATTTGCCGACCACTTTTTCGCGGCGCAGCGCCTCGGTGACGCGCAGCACCAGGTCAGTCGCCGTCACGCCCTCGCGCAGCCGCCCGGTCAACTCGAAACCGACCACGTCGGGCGTCAGCATATAAACCGGCTGGCCCAGCATCGCGGCTTCGGCTTCAATGCCACCAACACCCCAGCCGACCACGCCGATGCCGTTGATCATCGTGGTGTGGCTGTCGGTGCCCACCAGCGTGTCCGGGTAGTAGACGCCGTCTTCGCGCCTGTGTACGCCGCGTGCCAGGTATTCCAGGTTGACCTGGTGCACGATGCCGAAGCCCGGCGGCACGACGCCAAAGGTGTCAAAAGCCTGCATGCCCCATTTCATGAACTCGTAGCGCTCACGGTTGCGCTGGAATTCCAGCTTCATGTTCAGGTCCAGCGATTGTTTGGTGCCGTAGTGGTCCACCATGATGGAGTGGTCCACCACCAGGTCCACCGGCACCAGCGGCTCAATCAATTTCGGATTCTTGCCCAGCTTCAGGGCTACGCTGCGCATCGCGGCCAGATCGGCCAGCAGCGGAACCCCGGTGAAGTCCTGCAGCACCACGCGCGAAACGACAAACGGGATTTCTTCGGTCCGGTCGGCGTTGGGAAACCAGTTCGCCAACTGCCTGACATGCTCGGCGCCCACTTTTTTGCCGTCGCAGTTGCGCAGCACCGACTCGAGCACGATGCGCATCGACACCGGCAGGCGCGCGACCTTGGGGAATTGTTGGGCCAGCGCCGGCAGCGAGTGAAACTTCCCGGTTTTTCCCGACGCGGTCTTGAAGGTTTTGAGGGTGTAAGCGAATTCGGGGGCCATGGCGGACTCCTGGTCTGGCGGTTTTTTTACGCTATTGTCATCCTAGCGCGTATGGCGTAAGTGCAGATACCCCCAAAAACCGGTGGATTTTTGTTCTAGACCAGGCACACACCTTGGCAATAGCTCGGCAGTATCTCGCCTAATGCTGGCCCAGTTATGAAAAAGTCAGGCTGGACATGATGCAGTAGCCCTTTCAGTTTCTCGCTTTTTCGCACAACTCATGGACTGAATTGAGACTGGCAAGTGACCAGCAAAGCGATTTCAGACTGGCGGCTTTACCGAGGCCAAGTATCGGGACCACGAGATCGTCGAACTTGCTTTCGAGGTGCTGATCTGACATCGGCAGTTTGTAGCTGCCAATGGCATGTTCGACGAACACATGCAGGCGGCGGCCATCTTTGCAGACCACCGTGACGTCCGCCGACGTCTCATCCAGGTCGTCGTCAGGGGTTGCCCGGATTCTGTTTCTCAGCGATGCGATGTCTGCACGATTGACAACTTCATCGGAGAATTCGGTTTCTCCAGCCGCGCCAAACACAAACCCGACGGCGCAGCCATGGTAAACGCTGAACTTTCCTTCAAGACCCTTTTTAGGTGAGGTCTTGCCCGTCAATTCAAGCACCAGCGAATGCACTCTCAGTTCAACGCTTTCAATTTCTTCCGCTCTTAGTCCGGCTTCACGCAGCTGGACACAGCCATCTATGCTCGGATGGATGACCACACCGCATGCGAAGGGCTTATAGGTGTTGGACGAAATTTCAAAACGCTGCCCGAGTTCTGCAGTCACTTTATCCCAATCAAGCCTGCTTGAGACGACCTGCATGTAACCGCGGGCGGCCTCGAGCGCCTTCGGCGAAGACGTGTACCCATGGCTGGCCATCAACGCTGCCGTCAGACCGGCACGTGCCGCCGCTCCGGGGTGAAACGCCTTGGTCATGGTGCCGAACTGCTCGCGCAATCCGATCGGTTGGGACGCTGCAATTCCCAACGCCATTGCCGTATGGCTGGCATCAAGCTTGAGCAGGCGTGCGCAGGCCGCTGCCGCACCAATTGCCCCGGTTGAACCGGTGATGTGCCAGCCACGATCGTAATGCTCCGGGTACATCCCGCAACCAATGCGGCACGCGATATCGATACCCAGAACCAGTGCATCAATCACCTCGCGCCCACTGGCACCTGTCTTTTCAGCCAGCGCCAGGATTGACGAGGCAACCGGGCCGGCGGGATGAATGAGTGTCTTCCAGTGGGTATCGTCAAAGTCGAACAGGTGCGACGAAATCCCGTTGAGCAGCGCAGCGCTACCCATGTCAACCCGCGTACCGCGACCAAGCAGGCTGGCCTGGTCGGGCGGTGCGAATTCCTGCATGGCCGCCAGCGCCGCCGAAACCGCCGGATGCATGGCAGCACCTACTGCACAGCCGACCCAGTTCAGAAAGGTGCGATGCGCCTCATGCTCGACCGCATCGGTCCATCCCCTGGAGGGGTGGCTGGAGACAAAGTCGGCAAGAATTTGCGTGAGGGGCGGCGCGTCGTGAATTGCACTGACAACCGTGTTGTGGGCCATGTATTCGCCATGTTGAAATTGAAGAGTAGGACGATGCGCCGCATCCAGGTCGCAAGGTCGGAGCGGGTCTATTCCATTTCCAGTTTGCGCGCCTTGACCAGTTGTACCCACTGCGCCATGTCACGTTTAACGTACTCGCCAAACTGCTCTGGCGTCATCGGCATCGGGCTGATCGCCTCTTGAACTAATTTCTCGTTCAAGTCGGGGGCGTTGAGCTGCTTGTTGATTTCGTCACTGAGGCGCTTGACGATGGGTTTGGGCATATTGGCCGGTCCGTGGACGCCATACCATTGCACGCCACTGAAGCCTTTGAAACCCAGTTCTTCCAAAGTCGGAACGTCCGGCAGCGCCGGATGCCGCTTCAAGCTGGTCACTGCAAGCGCCTGGATCCGGTTGCCGCGCAGGTGCGGCAGGGCCGTTGACAGGCTCGGAAAAGCGGCTTGGGTCTGTCCACCCAACAGGTCCGCCATCATCGGGCTGCCGCCGCGATAGGGCACGTGCACCATGAAGGTTTTGGTCGTCTCCTTGAACTGTTCCATCGCCAGATGCGTCAGCGTACCCTGCCCTGCGGAGCCATAGCTGTATTTGGCGGGATTGGCTTTGAGCAAGGCGATGAGTTCTTTCACACTGGTGGCGCTGACGCCCTTGCTCACCACCAGCACGTTGGGGGTGCCGCCGATCATGGCGATGGGCGTGAAGTCGGTCAGGGCATCGTAAGGCAACTTGCGTGCCGCCGGGTTGGTGCTGTGAGTCGCGGAGTAGCTCAGCATCAGGGTGTAGCCATCGGGCGCTGCGCGCGCCGTTGACTGGGTTGCAATGATTCCGCCACCGCCGCTGACGTTATCAACCACGAAGGTCTGTCCAAATGCCTTGCCCAGACGGTCGCCCAGAGTTCGTGCCAGCATATCTGCCGAGCCGCCCGGCGCGACTGGCACGATAAACCGCACGTGTTTGGCGGGCCACTCTGCCTGAGCACGAGCGAGGTCTGGAAGGGCCGCGCAGATGAATGCTGCGCCAATGACTTTTATACCGTGTCTCCGGTTCATATTCATGGGTGTCTCCTGAAAAAAAATTGTGCGGGGCGTTGCAGCCTCGCTGCTGTAGGGGGGCATGGGCGTCATCCAAGTCGCCATCCAAGCTAACGGTCCAGATCCGGCAAGTAACGCACCGCCAGTACGCCCGGGATGGATCGGA